>NZ_JBNNPF010000011.1:0-191992 GCF_050275515.1 Streptomyces sp. NPDC004126
AGAGACATCGACCACCTCCTCGGCCTCACCGGCACCACGATCCCGCACCCCAGAAATCGGCAGATACACGGCTGAGACAGGTGAAAACGACCTCTAAGACGTCGTTTCCTATGGCCTGATCATTGGTTGAGTCGTGCATGACGGATCTGGTTGAGCGTCTGGTGCCGGACGAGTTATGGGTGGTGTTCCGGCGGGTGGTAGCGCCGACAGAAGTGATACGTCCGCAGGGCGGTGGCCGATGTCGAGCAGGCGATCGAGAGTCGCTGGCCGCGATCATCTTCGGGGGCGACATCGGGCTGCACCTGGCGGCAGCTGCCGCCGGTGTTCGGCCCGAGCTGGCAGACGGTCTATCGCCGGTTCGCTAAGTGGAGCCGGGACCGGGTCAGGGTCCGGCTCCACCGCCGCGATGAACGGAAGGCCGAGCATTTCCTCGCCTTCGTCGGCATAGCAGCGGCCCTCATCGGCTACCGCCGCTTGGCCAGCCTTCTCACGGCCTGAGCCCGTTCTGCTGCACGTCGAAGCAGACCAGGCCCATGGACTCCGCAACGGCCGCCGCGTAGGCCGACGCCTCTTCAGCCATGCTCCACCGCATGGGGAAGTAGATCAGCGGACCACTGGCTTCGCCGATCAACGGCCCGGTTGACCAGGGCGAGGTGTCCTCCTCGTCCTCGGTGATGTCGCACCACCGCTCAAGCAGCACGGCCACGTAGGCCGCGATGCGTTCGGATGGAGGCTCTTCCACGTCGCCGTCGATGTAGCGGTCGTACAGGTCGCTGAAGACCTGGCCTGCAGCCTTGTCATCCGCCGGCCTGTCGCCTTCCCAGACAGCGAGGTCGTAGCTCATGCCAGGAGGCTCTCACACTGCTCTGACAGCCATGAGAAACGACGTCCAAGCCGTCGTTTCTCATGGCGGGATGGTTCTTGAGCTGTGCACGGCGGATCTCATCGAGCGGTTGGCGCCCGACGAGTTGTGGGTCTTGTCCTCAGTGCGAGGTTCCAACGCTGCTGGTCCAGACAAGCAAAGGCGTGACCTCAGGCTCCGTCATGGCCTGCTCCGAGTGACTCTCCGCGTCGTTCAGGTCCGACCAGGCGACGACGCCGGGCATGCTGTCGGCCAGGAAGCCCTCGACGACCGGACCAAGACCGTCGGACATCACATAGGCGCTGTTGAACGGCAACTCGTCCGGAGGCACCGAGCCTGTCGAGCACCGGAGCTGCCCGGCCTGCCCGTCGT
Source organism: Streptomyces sp. NPDC004126 (assembly GCF_050275515.1). Lineage (NCBI taxonomy): Bacteria > Bacillati > Actinomycetota > Actinomycetes > Kitasatosporales > Streptomycetaceae > Streptomyces > Streptomyces sp. NPDC004126. Next base: position 1,235 of record NZ_JBNNPF010000011.1, read on the forward strand.
GCCACACATAGAAGGTCGCTGCTCCGGGAAAGCCCAGCTCGCGAATGCGTTCCCGGATGCCGGCAGCAGTCTGCTCGAAGGCGGCGACCACCTCGGCAGCGGACAACGGCCGCCCGCCTTCGGCCTCTGGACCCAGCGACCAGGTGTTGGTCTCCCACTCCACCCGCCGGTTACCCGGTTCCAATGCCAACGGCTCTTCGGCCACCTCGGCTATCCATGTCAACAGCACTGAAGCAGTATCCCCGCCTGGAGAGGCCCGGCAACCTCCAGGAGAAACGACGGCCCCGCGTTCACCGGACGGCGGGGGTCACTGGCTGAGGATGCCGCTCGTCCACTGGCCGGCGGCGCCCTGGATGAGGGGTTCGTCGCTCAGGAGCTGGGTGCCGATGCCGGCGGCGGGGGCGGTGCCGTTGTGGGAGCCGACGGTGTTGTCGCGGCCGACGTTGAAGACGTCTTCGCCGGCGATCTGTTGCAGGTCGCCGAAGACGATCGAGTACGTGTTGTCGATCGGCGCGTAAACGGTGAAGCCGTCGTCGGCGCAGGCGGCGGACGCGCCCGCGAGGAGGATGCCGCCGGTGGCGAGGGCGGTCAGGGCGCAGCGGATCGATCGCACGGGTTCTGCCTTTCGGGGAGGGCGGGGGAGCAGTGCGACGGTAGGCCGCCCCGCGCGGCAAGTGCCCGCACCGGGCGCCGCGGGGCCCGAGTCCATCCGTACGGCGCAGCCTCGGGTTCAGCGCGGCCAGTCGGGCGCGGGGTCCTCGTCGAGGAGGGGCCGGATCGCCCCGATGAGGGCGCCGACGCAGATGTCGCGGAGTTCGGCGCGGGTGCAGGTCTGGGTCTGCGGCGTCAGCCAGTCCACGCACAGCACCTGGACGAAGACCAGCCAGCTCTTGAGGACCCCCGACACGGCGGCCCGGCGGGTCGTGCCGTCGGCGAGCGGGAGGACGCCGAGGAGGCGTTCGCGCAGCGCGTCGAGTTCACCGGTGATGATCGTCTGGACGACCGGGTCGCCCGCGAGGACGCGGTTCGCGGCCAGGACGGTGTTGCGGTTCTCCGCGAAGTACGTGATGTGCGCGTCCAGGCCCTGGGTGAGCTGTTCCACCAGGGTGGCGGCGGGATCGAGCCGCGTCTCCGCGAGCAACTGGTCGGCGACCTGCGCGTAGAGGGCTGCGAAGAGGTCCCGCTTGCCCGGGAAGTGCTGGTAGAGCAGGGCGCGGGAGACCCCGGCGTGCTCGGCGACGTGCTCCATCAGCACGTCGTCGTAGGGCTGTGCGGCGAAGAGCCGCGCCGCGACGCCGAGGAGCTGGGTCCGGCGTTCGGCGGGGCTGAGCCGCTTGCGGGGAGCGGGAGGAGCGGGAGCCATTCCGACAGCTTACTTGACACGCGTCCAGTAGTGGCGGCTAGCCTGGTAGACACGCGTCCAGTAGGCGGAGAGGTGATCAGCCATGACCAAGGCCAGGATCCTGCGGGGGCTCGCACGGGCGATGGGGTACGCCTGCCTCGCGATCGGGCTCGCACACGTACTGCTCGGCAACCTGGCCGTCCCGGGCGCCGGTTCGGCCGGACCGACCATCGACAGCCTCGGCCGCTTCTTCGGGGCGGTCTTCGCCGGATACGGCCTGGCCTGGCTCTGGGCGGCCCGGCAGACACCCGTGCCCGCGCCGGCCGTCCGCGCGCTGGCCGGGGTGTTCCTGCTGGGCGCGATCGGCCGGCTGCTCTCCCTCGCGGTGGCCGGATGGCCGCACTGGTTCCAGGTGGCGCTGACGGTCCTCGAACTGGTGCTGGCACCGCTGTTGTTCTGGCTGGCCGACGCCGACGCCGACGCCGACGCAGCCGCGGACACCGAGGAGCGGCCGGCCCCGGCCCCCTGACGTCAGCCGGCTCCGGCCCCGGCTCCGGTCCCGGCCACGCCGCGGTTCGCGTGACCGGATCCCCTTGACCCGTATCGACCCGTAGCGCGGTCGAGGCCGCACCGCGAGCCGTTCCGTGCCCCGTCAGAACCAGTGCAGGCAGTGCGGGGAACGCCCGGTCCGGAACAGGGCGTCGGCGAGGGCGGCCGCGCCCGGGTGGTGGGCCCTGATGTGCCCGGCGCGCACGAGGGTGCTCGGGGCGGTGCCGCCGAGGTAGACCGAGGCCAGGTCGCTCACGTCCAGCGACAGGTCGGGCTCCCGGTCCGTCGGGACGCACTCGGCCTTGCCGTCCCGGACGGTCAGCAGGTGGCGGCCGTGCTCGCCGAGGAACCGGTCCTCGACGTCGAGGACGATCTCGCCGTCCGCGAACCAGCCGCGCGCGGCCAGCGCCCCCGGGACGTCCAGCAGCCGCACCCAGAGCCAGTCGCCGGCGCCCGTCACCTCGCCGCCCCGGAAGTCCTCGAACTGCCAGCGCAGCGGATGGTCGGTCGGCACGTGCTTGAAGGAGACCTGGCTGACGAGGTCGTGCTCCAGCAGGAACCGGGCCAGGGCCGTGTGGACGGCGTCGTCGGCGGTGATGATCTCGTCGACCTTCATCGTCCTGGAGGCTCCGGGCTCGATCGTGTAGCTCGCGTACCCGTCCGGGACGCCGTCGGCGTCCCGGTGGACGGCGACGTACCGCGGCGCGGGCGCGATCGGGGGCTGTCCCGCGCGCAGGGACCACCAGCGGTGCGGGCGGGACAGCGCGCCGGGCTGCGAGCGGCGGTACCGGTCGTAGACCTCCTCCAGGACCTCGCCGCAGTCGCTGCTCCGCACCACCTCGATCGAGCCGCTCGCCCCGCCCGTGACCGGCCGGCCGTTCTCCCCGCGCATGCGGGGAACGGCGAGTGCCGCCCGGTGGCGCGGCACCGTCAGCCCTGCCGTGTACGTCGCCGGGCCGTAGCCGAACCTGCGGTAGATCAGGGCCTCGGAGGCCAGCAGCACGGAGAGGAACTCCCCGCGGGCGCGCAGCTCGGCGAGCTGATGCCGCATCAGCGCACTGAGCGCGCCCCGGCGCCGGTGGGACGGCAGGACGCCGACGGCGGTCACCCCGGAGACGGGTACGAGCACCTCACCGGGCAGGGTGAGCTCGAAGGAGTACGCCCCGGCGGTGCCGACGCGCTTCCCGTCCGCCGCGACGGCGAACAGGCACCGGTCCATTTCGAGCGCCGACCACCACTGCCCGCCACCGTCGACCGGGGGTTCCGGGTGGAACCCGAACGCGGCCAGCATGGTGCTGACGAAGTCGTCGAAGTCCTGGTCGGTCGTATGACGGATCTCCACCTGCACCGCTGCCTTCCCCTGGTGACCACACCGCCGCTCGCGGTGCCCCGCCACAGTGCAGCGCCGGCCCGTGGCCGGGTCAACCGAATTACCGCCCGGCCGGCGAGCGGACGGCGGAAAGACGGCAGAAAGACGGCAGAAAGCAGAAATGCGAAAGGCAGGGAGAGCTCTCCCTGCCACTACCAAGCTATAGCGCACTGGGGGGCTTGCCGCAAGACCCCTCCTCCGGCGCAGAATCGTCGGCCGAAGCAACGAATGACGAGGATCGTGAGGATCCTGAGGATCGTGAGGAATGGGGCCGACGAAGTGACAGTGCTGCCGTTGTCGACGTTCGTGCGGGACCTCCGAGAGGGCGACGCCGCGCAGGTCGCCGTCCTCGGCGGCAAGGCCGCGCACCTGGGCGAGCTGTCGCGGATCGAGGGCGTCCGCGTCCCGGTGGGCTTCTGCGTGACGACGGACGCGTTCCGGCGGGTCCTGGCGGAAGCACCGGCCGCCCTGGAAGACGGGATCGACCGGCTGCGGCGCGTGCGCCCGGGCGACCGGGAAGCCATCCGCACGCTCAGTGCGGAGGTCCGCCGGGCCATCGAAGCGATCCCCGTCCCGGACGGTGTCGCGGCGCGGATCACCGACGCGCTCGCCCGGTTCGGCGAGGAGGCCGCCTACGCCGTGCGGTCCAGCGCCACGGCGGAGGACATGCCGTCCGCCTCCTTCGCGGGCCAGCAGGACACGTACCTCGACGTCGTGGGACCGGCGGCCGTCCTGCGGCACATCAGCCGCTGCTGGGCCTCGCTGTTCACCGAGCGGGCCGTGACGTACCGCCAGAGCAACGGCATCGACCACCGTACGGTCCACATGGCCGTCGTCGTACAGCGGATGGTCTTTCCGCAGGCGGCCGGTGTCCTGTTCACGGCCGACCCCCTCACGGGCGACCGGAAGGCCGCCACCGTGGAGGCGGTCCCCGGTCTCGGCGAGGCGCTGGTGTCCGGCCTGGTGAACCCGGACGTCTTCAAGGTGCGGCACGGCGAGGTCGTGGCCAAGGAGACCGACGCGCAGCGGCGGGAGCAGCCGACGCTGACGGACGCGCAGGCCGTGTCGCTCGTCCGTCTCGGGCGGCGGATCGAAGCGCACTTCGGGCGGCCGCAGGACATCGAATGGTGCCTGGCCGACGGCGACTTCCACATCGTTCAGAGCAGGCCGATCACGACGCTCTTCCCCGTCCCCGTCCCCGTCCCCGTCCCCGTCCCCGTCTCCGATCTCGATGCCGATGCCGGCGGCGACGGGAACCGCGTCTACGTCTCCGTCGGGCACCAGCAGATGATGACCGACCCCATGAAGCCCCTGGGCCTGTCGGTGTGGCAGCTGACGGCCATGGCGCCGATGCAAGAAGCGGGCGGCCGGCTGTTCGTCGACGTCACCGGGCGCCTGGCCTCGCCCGCGAGCCGCGTCGGACTCCTGGACCTGATCGGGCGCGGCGATCCGCTGGTCAGGGACGCACTGGAGACCGTCATCGCCCGTGACGGCTTCCTCCCGTCGCCACCCGAGCCCCCCGCCGCGGCTCCCGCCGGCCCGCCGGCCGACCGTGCGCCGACCCCGCTCGAAACCGATCCGGCCGTCGTCACCGAGCTGGTCGAGCGCAGCCGGCGGTCCCTCGCCGGCCTGGAGCGGGACGTCCGGACGAAGACCGGACCGGAGTTGTTCGACTTCCTGTCGGAGGCCTTCCAGGAGCACAAGCGGCTTCTCGGCGATCCGCAGATCCTTCAGGCCGTCATGGCCGGGATGGAGGCCACCTGGTGGCTCAACGACAACCTGCGGGCGTGGCTGGGCGAGAAGAACGCGGCCGACACGCTCACGCTGTCAGCCCCCGGCAACGTCACGTCGGAGATGGGACTGGCGCTGCTCGACGTCGCGGACGTGATCCGGCCGTGGCCGGAGGTGGTGGCGTTCCTACAGGGCGTCGCAGGCATGCAGGGCGTCGAGGGCGTGGAGGGCGTAGCGGACGGTGAGGAAGCCGAGGGCGGCGGCTTCCTCGACGGGCTGGCGAAGCTCCCGGGCGGCTCCGAGGCACGCGCAGCCATCGAGGACTACCTCGGCCGGTACGGCATGCGCTGCGCCGGCGAGATCGACATCACGCGACCGCGTTGGCGCGAGCGCCCCGCCACGCTCGTCCCCGCCATCCTCGACAACGTCAGGAACTTCCGGCCGGGCGCCGCCGAACGGCGCTTCGAGCAGGGCCTGCGGAGGGCGCGGGAGAAGGAGCGGGAGGTGCTGTCGCGGTTGCGGGCACTGCCGGACGGGGAGCGGAAGGCCGACGAGACCAAGCGGATGATCGACCGGGTCAGAACCTTCATCGGGTACCGGGAGTACCCGAAGTACGACATCGTCAGCCGCTCCTTCGTCTACAAGCAGGCCCTGCTGGAGGAGGCCGAGCGGCTCGTGCGGGCGGGCGTGCTCGCCGAGCGGGAGGACGCGTTCCACCTCACGTTCCAGGAGCTGCGCGAGGCCGCCGTACGTTCGCACCGGGTGGACGACCGGCTCATCCGGCGGCGCAAGGACGAGTTCCGGTCGTACCGGGCGCTCACACCGCCCCGCGTCCTGACCTCGGACGGCGAGGCCCTCGACGGGTCGTACCGGCGCGACGACGTACCGGCCGGCGCCCTCGTCGGCCTGCCCGTCTCCGCCGGGACCGTCGAGGGACGGGCCCGCGTCGTCCTCGACATGGCCGACGCCGACCTGGAGGCCGGCGACATCCTGGTCACGGTCTTCACGGACCCCAGCTGGTCGCCGCTGTTCGTCGGGATCACGGCCATGGTGACGGAGGTGGGCGGGCTCATGACCCACGGCGCGGTCATCGCCCGGGAGTACGGCCTGCCGGCTGTCGTGGGCGTCGCCCGGGCCACCCGGCTGATCCGGGACGGGCAGCGGATCCGCGTGCACGGGACCGACGGCTACGTCGAGCTCCTGGACTGACAGGCGGCCCGGTCGAAAGTCGCTCCGCGGATGCCGTGACCTTTCGGAGAGGGAATCGTTTCTCCTGTTGTCGCACGGCATGCACACCGCTCCCCCGCGGTACCGCGACGCAGGGCCCGGGAAGCCGCCCCCCGACTTCCCGGGCCCGACCGGCCACCGCCGGCCACCGCCGGGCCCTCCGCCACCACCCCGAACCAGGGTGACGGCCGCGCCCACGCCGCGGGCACGGGCACAATCCGGGGGTGTCTTCCTCCATCCCGCCCGCGGAGAGCGCCTTCGTGGGCCGCAGCACCGAGCTGGCACTGCTGCGGCCCCGCCTGGCGGAACCCGGACTCCTCACCCTCACCGGACCGGGCGGAGTGGGCAAGACCCGGCTCGCGGCGCACCTCGCCGCAACGCTTTCGGGTGAACCAGGACCCCCGGAGGCCGAAGCTGAGGCTGAGGCTGAGGTCGAGGTCGAGGCCGAGGCCGAGGCGCCCGGCAGCGGACCGGTCGCCTGGGCGCACGTGTGGCAGCTGCGCGACAGCCGGCTGCTGGCGGCCGCCGTCGCCGACGCGACGGGCCTGTCCGACCACACCCCCCGGCTGCCCGCCCGCGCCCTGGCCGAGTGGATCGGTGCCCGCCGCCTGCTCCTCGTCCTCGATTCCTGCGAGCACCTCGTCCCGGCCTGCCGCGAGCTGGTCCGCGAACTGCTGGCCGCCTGCGCCGGGCTGACGGTCCTGGCGACCAGCCGCGAGCCGCTCGGCGTGCCGGGGGAGTCCGTGCACGAGGTGGGCCCCCTGCCAGCCGACACCGAGGCGCTGGAGCTGTTCCTCGACCGCGCGGCCGCGGCGGGCGCCCCGCTCGGCCGGCCCGCCGAACGGGCCGCCGCTGCCACGGTGTGCCGCCTGCTGGAGGGCGTACCGCTCGCTCTGGAACTCGCCGCGGCGCAGCTGCCCCGGCAGCCGGTGGCGGCCCTGGCCGCCCGGCTCCGGGCCCGGCTCGACCTCACCACCGGCCCGGACGGGCACGACGGGCCCGTCCCCCGGCCGCGGTCGAGCCCTCCCCGGCTGCGTGCCCTGCGCACCACCATCGGGTGGAGCCATGAACTGTGCACCCCGCCCGAACGGCTCCTGTGGGCCCGGATGTCGGTCTTCCGGGCGGAGACCGGTGCCGCGGTGCTGCGCGCGGTGTGCGGCGGCGGCCCGCTGGAGGCGGCGGAGCTCGACGCGGCGCTGGAGGGGCTGCGGCGCAAGTCCGTGGTGAGCGTCACCGCGGACGGCCGGTACCGCATGCTGGACACCGTCCGGGAGTACGGGGCGATGTGGCTGGACGAGCTCGGCGAACGCGAGAAGGTGGCCCGCCGGCACGCCCACTACCACCTCGGGCTGGTCCGCGAGGCGGACCGCACCTGGTTCGGGCCCGGCCAGCTCGTCGCCTACCGCACGCTGGGGCAGGGCCATCCGGACATCGCCGCGGCGCTGGGCCACCTCAAGGACTCGGATCCCGGCGCGGCCCTCGAACTCGCCGCGCTGGCCGGGTTCTTCTGGGCCTGCTGCGGCCGCCTGCACGAAGCCGGGCACCACCTGGCCGAGCTCGTCGCGCACACCCGGGCGCCGGCGGCGGTCCAGGCCCGGGCCTTCTGGGCCCTGGGGGTGGTACGGGCCCTCCAGGGCGACTACGCGGCCGCCTCCGACCTCGCCCACCACAGCCGCACCTGCGCCGAACTGTCCGGGGAGGAGGACCGCCTCCTGGACGCCGCCTACCTCCGAGGAGTGGTACTGCTCCTCCAGGGGAACCCCGAGGAGGCCGGCGCCCACTGCGCCCGGGCGCTGGAGCGGCCGGACGGCTCCCCCGCCCGGCGGGCGCGCTGCCGCCTGGTGGGCGTGTTCGCGCTGACCGCGTCGGGGAGGCTCGACGAGGCCGGCCGGGCGGCGGAGCTGCTGCGGGCCGAATGCGAACGCCGGGGCGAGTACTGGACCAGGGCCTACGCCGACCACCAGCTGGCGCTGTCCGCCCTGCTGAGCGGGCGCCCGGCGGAGGCCACCGCCTGCGCCCGCCGCATGATCGCCGGCAAACACGCCCTCGGCGACGCCTTCGGAGTGGCCCTCGGCCTGGACCTCCTAGCCGCGGGCCTCGCCGCACAGGGCCGCGCGGACGAGGCCGCCACCGTGAACGGGACCGCCTTCGCGTGCTGGAGGACGGTGGGACACCCCCAGCGCGGCACCCCCGAGCTGGCCCCCCTGCGCGAACGCGCCGAGCGCACCGCCCGCGCACGGATCGGGGACCGGGGATACGAGCGCGCCTTCCGGGCGGGCGCACACGGCCCCCCGGCCGCCGCGGTCCGCCTGATCCTGGCGGCAGGCCCCTGACCGGACCGCACGGCCACCACGGACGGAGGCCCGGGCCTGCCACGGCCACCACCCCGGGCCGGCACGGCGTTCGCCCTCGATCCGGCGGGGGCCATGCCCTGGGGGCACCTCCCGGGGTAGCGGTGGGACGGTCCGCCGAACGGTGTCAGGGGCGGCTGCTACCGTCCGGTCATGACACGCCCCGACCGCGTACTCACCGTCCTGCGCGGCAACGCCGACCTGGTGAGGCTGGCCGCAGGATCCTTCGATTTCGATCTCGACCGCGCCGAGCACGGGGAAGAGGTCCGTCTGGCGAGCGGGGCGCCGCTGAGGGCCGTGGCGGGCGACGACACCGGCGGGACGTACTTCGTGTGTGCCGACGGATCCGTGCTGTACGCGAGCTCCGAGGGCGAAGCGGGCCTCATCGGGGCCGACCTGGACGAGGCCCTGGAGATCCTCTTCGGCCTGCCGGGCTGGCACGACCACACCGACCTCGACCCCGCGGCCGACGGCGATGAGCTGGAGGCGGTGTTCGACCGGACCGAGGACGGGATCCGGGACGCCTACGGCCCCGGGCTGGAGGTCGACCGCGACACGCTGCTCAGCGGGCTGGGTCTGCGCCGGCTCCCCAGGCGCGAGCTGCTGCGCAGGCTCCAGGAGTCCCTGCTGCGGACCGAGCCGGAGTTCCTGCTGCTGAACGCGGAGGAAGGCTGCGCGTACGCCTTGCCGGACCGTCTTCCGCGGCCACCGCTCTGGCAGACGGTCCTGGCTCCCGGCCGAGACGATCTGGCCCGGATGCGGGCGGACCACGACCACCACCGGGAAGCGATCGCGAACGACCCCGTGCGGCGGGCCACCGTCCTGCGCGCGGCCCAGTACGACCGGCAGCCCGGGGACCTGCAGCTCCTGCGCATGCTCCTGCGGCACGAAGTCCACTGCGGCCCCACCGAGGAGCTCCGCCTCGCCGCGGTCCTGGTCGGCCTGCACGGCCGGCCGGAGGACCACGCGTGGCTGCGGTCCCTGCGGGAGTCCGAGCCCGACGTCCGCTTCCTGCTCGGCGGTTTCCCGGACTCCACACCGGCCCTCGCCCAGTGGGCGGCCGAGTTCGACGAGTCGAACTACGGCCAGGACCCCGACGAAGAACACGAGCTCACCTGGACGGCACTGGCCCGCCGCCAGGGGCGGACCGAGCTGGCCCGCGCCGCGCTCATCCGCATCCTCGACGGCACGGGCCCGCGCGACGAGGCCCTGCTCGGATGCCTGGTCGGCGAGTTCAAAGCCGTCGGAGACCTCGGGCAGGCGATCCGGGCGCGCCGTCTGCACGCGTCCCTGCAGGACGACGCCGACAGGCGCGGCATGGCCCTCGTCGACCTGGCCTCGCTGCAACGCCGCCACGGCGAGGCGGAGGCGGCCCGGCAGTCCCTTGAGCGGGCGGTCACGGTACTCGACGGTCCGCCGCCGCCGTCGCCGCTGCCGCCGGCCGACCGGCCGGAGCTCGCTCCCGGTCCCGGTCCCGGTCTGCCGGAACCGTCCTGCCGGACCTCCACGTGGCGGGAACTCGGCCTGGGGGTGAGAGTCACCGAGGAGTACCTCCTCATCGCGCAGGCCGCCGCGCCGCTCGGTCTGCACGAGACGGCCGGGGCGGCACTGCGGTCGGGCAAGGCCATGCTCGACGCCCTGGCCCACCCCACCGAGAACCTGCGCCAGGCCGCGCAGGCCGCAGAGGCCGCGCAGACGCTCGCAGCACCCCGCCCCGCCTGAGAAGCCGTCAATCCGAGACGGTCCGTGCAGGGGCAGCGGCGAACAGCAGCGCGGCGAACGCGAGGGGGGCGACCGTCTGGTAGCGCATCCAGACTTCGCCGCCGGCCCCGCTGCCCCGCCACGCCATCACCAGCCCGGCCAGGGCCGCCAGCACCCAGCCGCCGTCGTAGGCGACCATGAGCCGCGTGTACGTACGCACCGACCGGCTGCGCACGTATCCGATCCCGACGCCGCCGCCGACCAGCAGGGCCACGCCCGAGACGACCATCAGCCAGGCCGGCGTGCCGAGCAGCCGGCCGAGCGGGGCGGCGCCCGCGATGCAGACGACGCCGAGCAGCACCTTGAAGGCGCCATCGGCGATGGCCCCCACCTTCTGGCGGGGCATCCGCCGTGCGACGACGACCTGAGTCATGAACGTTCCCCCTCGAAGCCCATCCCGACTTGGTTCCATAATGAGATTACGGCAATAATCAAATTATGAGAATGACGAGAGCGGAAGCCAAGGAACGCAACCGCCGTGCCCTGCTGGACGCCGCGTTCGAGGTCGTGTCCCGGGACGGGTACCGGGCGAGGCTCGAAGAGATCGCCGAACGCGCCGACCTGACCACCGGCGCCGTCTACTCGCTGTTCGGGAGCAAGAACGGTCTGGTGGTGGCCCTCGTCGCCGACCACCTGCGGCCCTACTACGAGGAGATCGAGCAGGCCGTTCCCGCTGGACTCGATCTGCTGGAAGCGGTCGACGCCTTCGCCCGGCACTACCGGCGCGGTTGCGACGCCCCGGACGCGCTGGCCCGCATGTCGCTCCAGATCACCCTGCTGGACATGGCCCTGCACGACCCGGAGCTGGGGAGCCGGCTCGCCACGTCCATCCGGTCGCAGGAGGAGCATCTGGTCGCGCTGTTCGCCGGAAGGCCGCACGGCGGGCGCACCGTGACGCCGCATCAGGCGCAACGCCTGACCACCGCGCTCAGGGCGCTCTTCGTCGGCCTCAGCCAGGGCGTCACCCTCGGCCTCGCCCCCGGCGCCGACGAGCAGTACTTCGCCGCCGCCGCGCGCGCCCTGGCGTCCGGCATGTCCGAGGATCCGGGGGAGCCGACACCCTGAGCCGTCTCCGCGCGGTCAGTCCCTGATGAAGAACACGACGAAGCCCGCGACGACCCCGGCCGCCACGCCGAGCAGGGCGTACCGGGCCCGCGACTCGCGCAGCACCGGAAGGACGTGGTCGACGGAGAAGCGGCCCGGCCCGGTCAGGGTGAGCGCGACCACGGAGGCGAACAGCACCGTCTCCAGCTCGACGCCCTTGGGAGGGAAGTACGCGCTCAGGCCCCGGACGTCGAGGATGTTGACGAAGACGCCGATGAGGGCCGCACCCGCGAGCGGGGTGAGCAGGCCGAGGGCGAGGCCGAGGCCGCCCAGGGTCTCGGAGAGACCGGACACGACGGCCATGACCTCCCCGGCCGGGTAGCCGTTCATCGTGAAGCCCTTGCCGGTCGCGCCGAGGCCCGGCCCTCCGAACCAGCCGAAGAGCTTCATCGTCCCGTGGCCGGCCATGCTGAGCCCGACCACGAGCCGGAGCAGGAGCAGGCCGATGTCGTGCACGGGGGTGGGGGTCAGCGTGGCCGGGGCCGCCCCGAAGAGCGTGCGGTTTCCGCGTTCATGCACCATCAGCGTCCGTTCGTCCGTTCGTCCGTCGCCTGTGAGCGACGGCCACCCTAGGACGCGCGTCCGGAATCTCCACCCCGCAACGGCGACGGGCCCGGCCTGCGCCCCGTTCGGCGGCAGCACTCGCCCTCACCCGGGCGCATGCGGGCTCCGTCCGGCGGAGCCCTCGCGCACCTCCCGCGCCAGATCCAGCAGCTTCTCCACCGGCCACTGGTCGTCGACGTGCTCCCCGTGCCCGGCGGCCAGGATCCGCCCGTCCGGCCCGATCAGGAAGTCCGCCGGGAGGCCGTAGCGCCCGCCGTCCGGGAAGAACGACGGCGCCTTCGCCCGGCCGCGCACCAACTCGACGGTGCCGTGGGCGAGTGCCCGCACCACCGGCCCCCAGGCGCGGGGGCTGAGCAGGGACTGGTAGGACGACTCGACGCCGTAGTCGGCGTACAGCCGCTTGCCGGGGTCCGCGACGACGGCGAACGGGAAGTCCGCGACGTGCTCGCGCAGTTCCGCGGCGGTCGAGTGGAAGACGACGACCTCCCGGATCCCGGCCGCCTCGATCTCGGCGTGCCGGCGCACGACGGAGCGCAGGTGCAGGTGGCAGACGGGACAGCCCGCGAACCGGCGGAACTGGAGGTGGATCAGCCGGTCGGGTCCCGCACCCGGGTCGGGGACGGCGACGGGCGCGCCGTCCCCGACCGCGGTCAGGGTGCGGGAGGGGACTGCGGAACCTACGGAGAGCTTCATCGGAGCTGGACCCCCTGGTTAGGCGTATGCCGTACACCAACCAGCGTAGGCGTATGGCGTACGCTGTCAATCACCATGCCCCGACCCCGCTCGCTCACCCCGGCCCGGCTGGCCGCCGCGGCCCTCGCCGTCATCGACCGCGACGGACTCACCGGGCTGTCGATGCGCGCCGTCGCCGTCGAACTCGGCATCAGCACGATGGCCCTGTACCGCTACGTCCAGGACCGCGAGGAACTCGAAGCCCTCGTCGTGGAACTGGTCCTCAGCGCGGTGGACTCCACCCCGCCGGCCCCCGGCCGCCCGTGGCGGGACCGGGTCACCGAGCTCGTGGCCCGCCTCCGCGGCGCGGTGGCCGCGCATCCGGCCGTCCTGCCGCTGGTCCTCACCCACCGCCACCGCTCGTCGAGCGTGACGGGCTGGGGCGAAACGCTGCTGGGGGTGCTCGCCGAGGCCGGCATCGGCCCCGAGCAGCGGATCATCGCCCTGCGGGCCCTCCTCGCCTACGTGATCGGCGCCGTCCAGCAGGAACACCTCGGCGCCCTCTCCGGCGCGGGCACGGCAGCCATCGCCGAACTCCCGCCGACCCGCTTCCCACACCTGACCGAGGCCGCCCGCAAAGCCCCGGCCCTCACCCCGGCCCGGGAGTTCGACGGCGGCCTGACCCTCCTCCTGCGCGGCCTGGACCCGGCCTAGCGGCAGCGCCGCTCTCCGGGTCGCCTTTGACCCGCCGCAGTACTACTGGCGGTCAGGTCAGGCGGAAGACCGGGCCCTGTGGGGTGAAGGGGAGGCCGGCGCCCTGGGGGATCAGGTAGGCGTGTTCGCGGCGGATGCGCAGGGTGTCGCACCAGCCGTCGGTGATCACCAGGAGCGGTGCCGCCGGCGGGAAGTCCTCGGCGCGCTGGAGCAGGTCGATGCCCGGCTGGAGCACCGTGCCGCCCCGCCCGCGGATGCGGACCCGGCCCGCGATCTCGGCCGGCGGGACGTAGCCCGCGTCGTACGGGGCCGCGTCGCAGAAGACGACCCGTGCCGCCGGTACGTCGCGCGCCTCGGCGTACGAGGCGATCGCGCCCAGTGCCTTGCCGAGCAGGGCGGCGTTCATCGACCCGGAGGTGTCGAGCACCACGCCGAAGGTGCAGCGGGCGGTCTCCTCGGGCGGGAAGTACCGGCCCGCGCGCGGGATGTCCGGGGTCGAGGCCTGGCGGCGCGCCGGGCGCGCGTACGACCGTACGGCCTCAGGCCTCGGCACGTACTCGTCGAACCAGCGGGCGAGCCGGGCGTCCCAGGGCACCGGCGGGTGGGACAGGGCCCGGATCTCCTGGACGAGCCCGGCCGGCAGCAGGCCGCGCCCGCCGCGGACGTGCAGGTCGAAGCCCTGGACGAGGCCGCGCCGGTAGAACTCGTCGAGATCCGCGTACGCAGGCCGCCCCGCGCCGTGCGCGAGGGGTTCGCCCAGGATGTCCCCGGCGCCCTTGCCGCGCAGGGTGGCGAGGCGCCGCATCCGGCGCAGGTCGGCGGCGATCCGGTCGTACACCTCCTCGACGGAGAGCCCGCGCAGCGCCGGGTCGTGCAGCAGCCCCTCCGGCATGCTGCCGATCCGCATCTCCACCAGCCAGTCGTTGACGACGTAGTCCGCGGCGACGTTGTGCAGGTACGGGTCGCGGCCGCCGCGGCGCTCACCGTGGCGCAGGGCGGCGTGCAGCATCTCGTGGGCCAGGATGAACCGCCACTCCTCGTCCTCGAAGGTGCGCAGCGGGTTGACGTAGATCTCGCCGGCGGTGGCGCTGACGGCGGCGACGGAGATGTCCTGGGCGCGGGCCAGTTCGGCGTCGGCGACGACGGTCAGCCCGGCGGCGATCCCGCCGAGCAGCGGGTACGAGGACACGAACCAGTTCAGCGCCCGGTCCCAGGGGTGCTGGGCGACGCGTTCGCCGGTGGTCCGGTCGCGGCGGCCGCCGGCCACGTCCATGGCGGCGGAGACGCTGCGGGTCAGGGCCGCGGCGAAGGCGGTCTGCCAGTCGGGGACGGCGGCGCCGCCCCAGGCCCGCCAGGTGGTCAGGACCTGGTCGGGGCCGCGGCCCGCCGTGCCGCAGTGCTCGTAGGCGGGCGGGATGCCGTCGCGGCGCCAGCGGGCGGCGAGTTCGTCCTCGTCGCCGCCGGGGTACTCGCCGGGCAGGTGGTCGGGGGCGCGGCCGACGGGGAAGGTCAGCAGGAAGCGGTTGACGACCGCGCAGCGGGCGGCGAGGTCGAAGGGGTCCGGCTGGGTGCGGTTCTCGACGGCGGCGGCCGGGACGTGGCCGAAGCCGAGGTGGAGCAGGGCGTGGGCGACGGCCCAGGCCCACTCGCGGGGTTCGGCCCGCCGGGTGGGGTGGACGTGGACGACGCCGTTGGAGGTGACGGCGGCCAGGCCCCCGTCCGGGGATTCCGGGCAGCCGGTCTCGCGGCAGATCTTGCCGCTGAGGGCGCCGAGGGCCGGGTTCTGCTTGACCAGCACCATGCCCTCGGCGAAGGCCTGTGCGGCCGGATCGGGCTTGGCGGCGGCCTTCGCCCGGGCCTTGCCGCTCCGGCTCACCGGCGGGCCTCGACCAGGCGGGGCATGTCGCGGGCGGCCTCGATCAGGAACCAGCCGGGCAGCACGGGCTGGCCGTCGGCGTCGTCGGCGATGACGGTCTGGGCCACCTCGACGGAGATCTCGGCGAGTTGGACGAGGAGCGACTTGAAGCGGTGGGTGTGCTGGCGCAGCGCGGGCGAGACGTGCTCCTTCTGCGCCGGGAGGTCCTTGAGCAGGCGGCCCCGGAAGGCTTCCGCGAGGTAGTAGAGCAGGTCGCGGTCCTGGAGCCGGGTGGGCCAGGAGGCGTCGCCCTTCAGGATGGCCTCGATGCCGAAGGTGTGACGGACGATCTTGGCGTAGCCGCAGAAGGAGACGGCGTGCGCGGGGGTGAGGGTGCCGTGTGCGACGACCTTGAGGGTCTGCTCGTCGAGGTCGTCGCCGAAGGAGTGCAGGGCGTCGGAGAGCATGTGCCAGGAGCGCGGGGTGGAGAAGGGCTCCTCCGTCTTGGGCGGCTGCGACCAGAGGTGGTCGGGGCGGTCGGTGAGGTAGTCGGTGACCCACGGGTGGACCCCGTGCTCGCCGGCCCACACCAGCCAGTCCTGTGCGGACGCCTGGAGGTGGACGTGGGTGAGCCGGTTGACCAGGGCGGAGGCGATGGGCCGTGCGAGGGCGTTGTCCGTGGCGCGGTTGCCCGCGCCGATGACGATGGAGCCGGCGGGCAGTTCGTAGGAGCCGATCCGGCGGTCGAGGATCAGCGAGTAGAAGGCCTTCTGGACGTCCGGGCCGGCGGCGTTGAGTTCGTCGAGGAAGAGGCAGTACGGCTCGTCGCGGGCGATGGCCTCGGGCGGGCAGAAGACCGACCGGCCGTCGCGGATCTGGGGCACGCCGATCAGGTCCTCGGGGGCGAGCTGGGTGCCGAGGAGGCTGACGCATTCCAGGCCCAGGGAGTCGGCGAACTTCCTCACGAGCGAGGACTTCCCGATGCCGGGCGCCCCCCAGAGGAACACGGGCCGCACGGTGGCGAGGCCGAGCAGCAGTTCGGGGATCTGGGCGGGGGTGACGGTGACGGCAGCCTGCACGCGCGGGAACGTCCTTCGGGGGGTGGGCCGGTGTGTGGTGCGGCCGGTGTGTGGTGCGGCCAGTGTGGTCACACCGGGCCCCGCCGGGCATCCGGTTTTCCCGCGGACGGTGCGCAGGCGCCGGGCGGGCCCGTCTCAGCCGGCGGCGGTCGGCGCGCCCGGCAGCGCGCCCGGCAGCGTGCCCGCCGGCCCGACCGCCGGCCCGACCGCCGGCCCGACCGCAGGCCCGACCGAATGCCCGCCCGCCAGCGTGCCCGCCAGCCGGCCCAGTGCCGCCTTGATCCGGTCGGGCGTCACCCCCCGCGCGCGCTGCTGGAGGAAGACTTCCGGTGCCAGGGGCGCGAGCAGGCCGTCCACGAGGGCTTCCGGGTCCGGGGTTCCGGCTTCGCGCAGCAGGACGAGGACGTGGGCGCGCCAGAAGCCGTAGGCCCCGACGGTGAAGCGCTTCTCGCCGGTCTCGGCGCCCAGCACCAGGTGGCCGTGGGTGTCGAGCAGGTCGACCATGGCGGCGTAGAACGCGGTGAGCCGCTCCGGCGGCGGCGCGCCGGGGCCCAGCGGGGGAGCGCCGTGCAGCAGCCCTTCCTGCAGGCGGCGTTCGTGCTCGTCGAGGAGGGCCGCCGCGATGGAGGTGACGTCCGGGTAGCGGCGGTAGAGCGTGCCCCGGCCGATGCCGGCGGCCCGGGCGATGTCCTCCATGGTGACCGCCCGCGCGTCCCCGGCGGCGAACAGCCCGGCGGCGGCGGAGAGCACCTTGGCCCGGTTGCGGGCGGCGTCCGCGCGTTCCCTCGTCTCCATGGTGCCCAGCCTACCGGAATAAGTGGACGGACTGTCCGGTTGAGCTTCTCGTCCGGTATAACTGGACGCCGTGTCCGGTTACTGTCTCCGTACCGAGGGGTCCCGTCATGACCACGCTGCTGCACCTCGACGCCAGCGCCCGCCGCCGTTCCTTCAGCCGGGAGGCCGGCGACGCCGTCGCCGCCGCCTGGCGCGCGTCCCACCCCGGTGGCACCCACGTCCACCGCGACCTGGCCCGGACCCCGGTCCCGCAGATCGGCGAGGCCTGGACCGAGCTGTGCGACCACGTCCTGGAGCACGGGATCACCGACCCCGCCCGCTACCGGGAAGCCGTACGCACTCCCGCGCAGGAGGCGGCCTGGGCGGTCGTCGAGCCGCTGCTGTCCGAACTCCTCGCCGCCGACGTCGTGCTGATCGCCACGCCGATGTACAACTACTCGGTCCCGGCCTCCCTGAAGGCCTGGATCGACCAGGTCACCTTCCCGCGCATGTCCCTGGCCGGACGGCGGTTCGTCGTGGCGTACGCCCGCGGCGGCGCGTACGGCCCGGGCACCCCGCGCCACCCCTACGACCACCAGGAGCGCTACCTGCGCGACTTCCTCGCCGGACACTTCGCGGTGCCGGAGCAGGACATGACGTTCCTCGGCACCGAACTGGTCAACTCCCTCACCGACCCCGCCCTCTCCGGCCGACGGGGGGCGCACGACGCGTCCCGGGCGGCCGCGCTGGAGGCGGCCCGCACGACAGGGGGGTCCCTGTGAACTGGCTGCTCCTCGTGGCGGCGGGCCTGGTGGAGGTCGCCTGGTCGCAGAGCATCAAGCCGACGGCCGGCTTCACCCGCCCGCTGCCCACGCTGCTCTGCTTCGCGCTCGCCGCCGTCGCGGTCTACCTGCTGTCCCTGGCGATGCAGGGCCTGCCGGTCGGCACGGCCTACGCCGTCTTCACCGGAATCGGCGCGGCCGGCGCCATCACCCTGGGCGTGGTGCTCCACGAGGACCCGGTCACCCCGGGCCGCCTCCTGGCCCTCGCCCTGATCATCGGCGGCGTGGCACTGTCCCACGCGACCGCCCAGCCGGGCTGAGACGCCCGCCACGAGGCGCACGAAGCCGGAGGCCGACGGTGCGCGGCCCCGGTCCCGGTCTCGCCCCAGGCCTGACGAGACCCGTCCGAGGAGGCCGCCCGGATCAGAACTCCGCACCGGACTCCGTATCGGACTCCGGATCAGACTCCGCGAGGAGCCTGGTAGGTGATGCCGACGTCCCCGGCGGAGGTCGCGGCGAGGGCCACGACCTTCCACACCGCGGCGGGAAGACCGGCCCTGGGGCCGTCGCAGTCGTCGTTCAGCAGGTCCACGACCAGGACCACGGACTTGCCGTCCGACGCCTTGGCCGAGAACTTGACCTTCTCCGCCATCCACGGCCGCTCGTCGACGGAGGCGAACTCCACCAGGGCGTGGTGCGCCGCGAAGTCACTGCCGTTCTGGGTGAGGGTGAGGGTGCCTTCCCGAAGATGGATTCCGACGTCGACCTGGGTGTCCTCCTGCACGAAGACGGGTTCGCCGATGGCGCTCAGATCCACGGTGGTCTCCAAAAGGTGGGAAGGGGAGTTCAGCTGATCAGCATGTCAGCTGACTGCCCGTGAGGAGAGGTTCCCGTCACTCTGCACGTCAAGTCGGCGAAGAGACCCGTCAGGACGGCACGGCCGGGCATCGGGTGCCACGTGGCGGCACCGTCAGGCCGGTCAGGTAGCCGTCGACGGCGTGCTCCATGCACGGGCCGCTGGTCACACTGCCGTGGCCCTGGCCCTCGTAGGTGAGGAGCACGCCGCTGCGGCCGAGTTGCCGGGCCACCGAGACGGCCCAGGGGTAGCCGGTGGCGGGGTCGTGGAGTGCGTTGGACACCAGGACGGGCGGGACGCCGCGGGCCGCCAGGCGGTGCTGCGGATTGGCGGTCGGCGCGCCCAGGCACGCCACCGTCATCTGGAGCGGCAGCAGGGTGGGCAGGTCGGGTGCTGCCCTGTTCATCACGCCGACGAGCGAGGCGTATTCGCGGTAGTCGCGCACCGGCAGGCGCCAGTCGGCGCAGAAGACGGAGGCCGCCGGAGGCAGCGGCGACACCGGGGCGGGCGAGGAGGGGAGCGGGCGCGGGAGCGGGCTGCTCGCCGCCATGGCGGCGATGGCCTTCGCCAGGCCCGCGTAGTCGACGCGGTAGAACTTCCTGAAGGCGGTCCCGTTGACCAGGTCCGCTGATGAGAGAGCGGTTCCCGGCCTGGCGGGGTGCTCCAGCTCACCGCGTTGGGCCCGGGCCAGCAGACCTCGCCAGACCGTGCGGACGTCGCGACCGTGCAGTGCGCAGGCCGAGTCGCCGGCGCACCACTTCACGAACTCGTCGAAGGAGTCCTGCGCGGCGGTCGCCCCGGACCACAGGAACGGGACACGCTGTGGTCCATCACGCTCTCCAGCACCATCGCCCGTACCCGGTGCGGATAGGCCTCGGCGTACTCCGCCCCGAGGAGCGTGCCGTAAGAGCTGCCGTGGAAGGTCAGTTCGGCCTCGCCCAGGGCGGCGCGCAGCGCGTCTAGGTCGTGGACCGTCTGGGCCGTGTCGAGGTGGTCGAACACGGGGCCGGTGCGTGCTCGGCAGTCGGCGCGGAGCCGCTCGTTGTAGGCCAGGGTGGCGTCGAAGTCCGCTTGGCTCGCCAGCTCCGGCGACGGCCGCCGGGCGAGCAGGTCGGCGGAGCAGGTCACCGGGCTGCTGCGGCCCACGCCACGTGGGTCGAAGCTGACGACGTCGAACCTGCGGCGGCTCTCGGGACTGAACCGGCTGATGCCGCTCACCACCCGCTCCACGCCCGAGTCGCCGGGGCCCCCGGGACCGAACACCAGCGAACCGACGCGCGCGCCGGGGTCGGTGGCCTGCCGGCGGGCCACCGCCAGGCCCAGCGTCGGCCCGTCCGGGCGGGCCCAGTCGATCGGCACCGTGAGGGTGGCGCACTCGGCGCCCGGGTCGCCCGGGGCGTCGCACGGCACCCAGTGCAGGGTTCTGGCCGTCACCGGCGCCGCGTTCACGCTGGGCGGGGCGGCGGCCAAGCCGGCGACGGCGGCCCCCGCGAGCACGGCCGTGCTCCACACGGCGGTGCGCCGGGGCGCGGACCTGCCTCTGAACAGCATGGATCTTCCTCCTGGCGAGACCGGGTGCGGGAGACGTGCTCAAGACATGTGCAGGTGCGGGCCCGACCGGGCCCACGGGACTCGCCGAGAACGCTAGGCGCGCGGCTGGCCGCTCGGTGCCGTTCTCAGGGGCCGTTCAGGGACCGGTCAGGGACCGGTCAGGGGCCGGTCAGGGAGGAAGCAGGGAGGAAGCAGGAAGGAACCAGGGGCGCTGCAGGGTCCGCCGGCGGGTCCCGCAGGACGGTCCGCCGGGGCGCTCGCGGATCGCACGGGCGCCGCACACCGCACCGCCGGCAGCCGCACGGCAGGCGGTTTCGGGGACGGTGTACAAAGGGACCTCACACGACCGGCGACGACCGCCCGGTCGGACCCGCACTTCCCAGGGGGGAACCACCATGCGCACGCACGCGCTCCGAAGAACCTTCGTGTCCCTGCTCGTCGTCTCCGCCTCGGCAGCGGCCCTGGTCCCGGCCGCGGCCGCCCCCGCCGCGGCCGCCCCGGCCCAGTGCCGCGGACCGCAGAGCGGCGTCCTCGCGACGCTCAACCCGGGCCAGCGCCTGGACCCCGGGGCCCGCCTCGTGGACAAGGTGAGCACGACCGAACTGGTCATGCAGCCCGACGGCAACCTCGTGCTCTACGCACTCGGCACCCCGGGCGGCTACAAGCTGCCCCTATGGGCCAGCGGCACGCACGGGAACCCCGGCGCGTACGCCACCATGCAGGCGGACGGCAACTTCGTCGTCTACAAGAAGGACGGCGGCCCCACCAAGGGCGGCGCCCTCTGGCACTCGAACACGCACGGCAGCGGCCCGGGCACGGGCAGCGTCAGGGCCTCCCTCCTCGGCGGCGAGTTCCTCGTCGAGGGCCGTAGCGCCAACCCCCGCTGGTCCACCCGCAGCACGGAGCGGCAGGGCTGGTTCTGCTCCGAGTTCGCGACGGCCGCCGAGGGCTGGTGGACGGGCAACTGGGCCCAGTCCGCGACCGTGTGGCTGGTCCTCCAGCAGGACAACAACCTCGTCATCTACCGCAAGCGGGACGGCAAGGCCATCTGGAGCAGCGGTACGTACGGCGGCAGCCGCCGGGTCACCCTGCAGATGGCTCCCAAGGACCGCGGGGACCTGACGCTCGTCGAGGAGGGCCGCACCACGGCCCGCTGGCGGACGGGGACGGCGAACAACCCCGGCGCCTACGCCCTGCTCCAGGACGACGGCAACTTCGTCGTCTACAAGAAGGACGGCGGCCCCACCAAGGGCGGCGCCCTCTGGCACACCGGCACCTACAACAAGGTCTGACCGGGCCCGCATGACGCACACCCCAGGGGCGGGCCGGCCCGAGCCGCCCGCCCCTGGCGGACCGGTCATCCGAGGCGGGCAGGCCCGCTCGTGATCCCCGGTCCCGGCAGGAGCCAGGACAGCGCGCCGGAACGGCTCGTCACCCGCTGGGCGCCACCGGAGTCCACCTCCAGCCGGTAGGAGGCGGGTGAGCCGGCCGCACGCCAGCGGTCGGCGACGTCGTGGAGCTCGGCCCAGATGTCGCGCGGCCCCCGGCCGGTGACCTCCCAGCCGCCGGCACCTGCCGTGCGGGCCCGCAGCCAGGACCCGCACCCGGGTGCGCCGATGGTCAGGCCGTCGGCGCTGAAGTCCCGTACGAGACCGGGCCGGAGATGGTCCAGGGCCAGCCACACGCCGCGCTCGTCATCCGCGGGCGGCCGCCGTCCTGGCGAGCACGGCCAGGCCCGGCCAGGACGGTGAACGGGTCCCCAGCGTCATCAACGCCCGGCCACCCGGCGCGAGCTGCTCGACCAGCGCCGACGGGATACGTGGCACGGCGAACGACACGAAGATCCGGTCGTACGGGCCCAGCTCCGGCCGGCCGGCCAGGCCGTCCACCCGTCCGGGCGGGCCAGGACGGCGCGCGGGTACTCCGCCACGGACACTGACAGCCCCCCCGGCCGACGCGATCACCTCACCGGCCACCGGCCATCGTCCGCCGCACCGCCGCACCGCCGGAACCGGAACCCCGCCGGCCCTGGCCGCCTCCCCCAGGGCCAGGGCCTCCCGCTCCGCGGCCAGGTCGGTACCGGGCGGGTACGACTTCACGAACCACCGGCGGCCATCGCGGTCCCCGACCAGGTAGTTGCGGGTCACCGTTCCAGCCGGGCCCTCGCCGACCGCGGCCGGTGCGATCCGGTACCGCGACGCCAGGATCCCGGCCACGGCGTCCGCAGGACCGACGGCCTCCGGCAGGTGCGCGGCCCCATCGGCGCCGCAATGCTCGACGAACGTCAACGAGTTCCCCTCGGTGGACGCGACGATGGTGTCGCCGTGCTCAACGACGCCGCACCGATTTCGAACACCTGCACTTTCGGACGGGTTGCGCACCCTGCGGTTGAGCGGATCCCCGAAGGTGCTCGCTGTACCGACCCTTACCGCGCAAGACCACGCACCCGGTGGCGGATTGGCCGAAACGCCGACGCTCGGGCAGCAGGACCCGTAGGAGTGGCGCGTGTCGCGCGACCCCGTTCCTCCCCGGTCACCTGAACAGCAGTCCGGTGAGCGAGCGGAAGACCTCCTCGGGGTCCTGGTCGTCCACCGAGCCGCTCAGGTTCCGGCTCAGCAGCAGGGTGGCGAAGCCGTGGGCCAGGCTCCAGGCCGCGACCCCCGCCAGCCGGGCGTCGTCGCCCCGACCCGCGTCCGGCAACTGGGCCACGCCCATGCGCAGTTGCTCGCCCGCGCGCTGCCGGGCGGCCGTCAGGTCCGGGTCGTCCTCGCGCAGCAGCTCCGGCTGGAACATCACCTGGAAGTGCGCCGGATGCGTCATCGCGAACCGCACGTAGCGCACGCCCCGTTCGCGCAGTTCCGGCGCGTCCGCGTCCGTGCCCGCGAGGGACTCGGCGAGCAGGCCGAAGCCTTCCGCCGCGATCGCGGTGAGCAGGCCGGTGCGGTCCTTGAAGTGGTGCGCCGGCGCGGCGTGCGAGACGCCGGCCCGGCGGGCGAGGTCGCGCAGGCTCAGGGCGCCGGGGCCCTCGGCGGCGATGACGTCGAGGGCCGCGGTCAGGACGGCGTGGCGCAGGTCGCCGTGGTGGTAGGTGCGCTGGCTTGTCACGGTGAACAGACTACGCAGGATCTAGTCATTGACAAGTTGGGGGCGGCGCGAGCAATCTAGTCACCGTCAAGTTCGAAGCGGCCGAGTCCGGCCGAGTCCCGGATGAGCACCGAACCGGTGGACCTGTTGAGGAGACGTCATGTCGGACCAGAACCACCAGAACCACCAGAACCACCAGAACCACCAGAACCCCGTGCCTGACGCGATCGAGCCCCGTCGCGTACGCCACTTGTGGCAGCTGCTGGAGCCGCTGCACGCCGTGCTCTACTTCGCGCCGGAGTCCTTCGAGGAGGCGGCCGCACTGGGCCTCGACACCGGTGAGCGGTGGCCGAGCTACTTCGCCTGGCGGGCCGCACCGCTGGGCGCGGCCGGGGCCGATCAGGTGGGGTCCGCGTTCTACAGCTTCAGCCCGGAGATGGTCGGGCGCTACGTCCCCGCCGCCTGGGACGTGACGTCACCCGAAGCCGTCCTCGCCGCCCGCGAGCGCGCCGTCGACCGGGTCTACCGTGCGCTCCTGGGGGACCGCGTCGACAGCCCCGAGCTCGCGCAGGCCGCGACCCTGGCCCGCCGTGCGGCCGAGGCCGCCGACGTCCAGGGCCGCCCGCTCGCCGCCGCCAACGCGGCCCTGGCATGGCCCGATGCCCCGCACCTCGTGCTCTGGCACGCCGCGACGATCCTGCGCGAGCACCGCGGGGACGGCCACATCGCGGCGCTCCGCGCCGCAGGGCTCGACCCGGTGGAGGCGCTCGTGTCGTTCGCCGCGATCGGGGCTGCGCCGGAGGAGACCTTCCGGAGCCGGCAGTGGAGCGTCCCGGACTGGGCCGCCGCCCGCGAGCGCCTCGTACGACGGGGCCTGCTGGAGCCCGACGGCCCCGCGACGGCGACCGCGGCGGGGCGCGCCCTGCGCGCGGAGGTCGAAGGCCGTACCGACGAACTCGCCGCGGGACCGTACGAGGCGCTGGGCTCCGAGGACCTGGAGCGGCTCGCGGGCCTGCTCGGCGACTTCTGGGTCGCGGCGATCGGCTCGGGCCTGCTGCCCATGACCACGACGCTGGGAATCGGCAAGGCCTGACCACCTCGCTCGCGGGATCAGCTCTGCGTCTCCTCGCGGCGTCCGACAGCGGCCGCACCGGGTACGACGAGCAGCTTGCCGGTGGTGCGCCGAGCCTCCAGGTCGCTGTGGGCCCGGGCGGCCTCGGACAGTGCGTAGCGGCCCGTCACGGTGACCTCAAGCGCCTTGGAGCGCACCCACTCGAACACATCGGCGGCCCGTCGGAGCAGTTCGGACCGATCGGCGATGTAGTGCCCGAGGCTGGGCCGGATCAGGGTCAGCGAACCGCCCTGGGCGAGCCGCATCGGATCAAACGGCGGCACGGCACCACTCGCCGCGCCGAAGAGCACGAGATGGCCGCGGGCTCGCAGGCTGGCGAGGCTCGCGTCGAAGGTGGCCGCGCCGACGCCGTCGAAGACGACCGGCAGTCCCTGACCGCCGTTGAGCCGCCTCACCTCGGCTGCGAGATCCTCGACCGCGGAGGAGAGGATCACCTCGGCGGCCCCGGCACGCTTCGCCAGCTCGGCCTTCGCCGCGGTCGACGTCGTGCCGATCACCCTGCCGCCGAGATGGGTGATGAGCTGGGTCAGAAGCAGCCCCATGCCACCGGCGGCCGCATGCACGAGCACCGTGTCGCCCCCCTGGACCGGATAGGCGTCCTTGACGAGATAGTGCGCGGTCATGCCTTGGAGGAGCACGGCGGCGGCCGTCTCGAAGCCGATGTCGTCGGGCAGCGGCACCAGCCGGGAGGCGTCCACGACGGCCCGCTCGGCATACGAGCCGGGAGTCTCCACCCAACCGACCCGGTCCCCGACTGCGACGTCAGCGACGCCGGGTCCGACTTCGACGACCGTGCCGGCGCCCTCGGTGCCCGGGGTGAAGGGCAGCGGGAGGCTGTACCGGCCTTCGCGGTGGTAGACGTCGAGGAAGTTGACCCCGGATGCGGCGACCTCCACGATCGCCTCGCCCGGACCCGGCCGCGGCTGGTCCACCTCGACCTCCCGCAGCACCTCGGGACCGCCCACTTCGTACACCTGAATCGCTCGCATGGCTCTCCAATAACGGTTTATCCCCCACCAACCCCGCTGATGGCGAACCGATTCCCGGCAAGCAGCCCAGCCCGCCGCTCCCGCACCGCCGTACGGCCGCCCACCGCAACCGGCGTAGCCTGCGGCAGCTCCACCGCGCGGCGCACGAAATAGACCACCGCCTCCGGATGCTCCTCCGGCTCACGGGCGGCCGGACGCGGTCGTGTCGTGTGCTGCCAGTAGCCCTGCCAGTGCGTCTACGGCCGCGGGGCCCACGAGTTGGTTCCTCGCACCGCGGCGTCGCCGAGACCTTGACCTGAAGGTTGGTTGAGGTTTCCCGATGGGGTCGAGGCCGTGGAGGGCGACTTGGCGGAGCCGGCGGTGTTGAAGCGCCTGCTCAAGGGGGTGCGCTCGCTGTTCCTCCTACCGAGCCTCGGTTCGGACGCCGGCATACTCGACGCCGCGCGCCAGGCTGGTGTGGAGCACGTCGTGCCGGTGTCGTCCATCACCGTCCAGCCCCACCCGCACCTCGGCCCCGCCCGCGGGAACCTCGCGGTGGAGCGACTGCTCAAGGCGAGCGGCATGGCCTGGACGATCCTGCGGCCGACGCAGTTCGCCTCGAACACCCTGATGTGGGCGGACTCGATCCGTGCCCGCGGGACCGTCCGCGCGCCGTATGCCGAGACCGCGCTGCCGACCATCCATCCGGCGGACATCGCGGCGGTGGCACGGGCGGCACTGACCGAGCCCGGCCACCGCGGGCGCACGTACGCGCTGACCGGTCCGGCGCCGGTGACCGCCCGGCAGCAGGCCGAGGCCATCGGGGCAGCACTGGGCCGGGAGGTCTCCTTCGCCGAAACCACCCGCGGGCAGGCCCGCGCACAGATGGCCGCGGTCTTCGGCGAGGAGGCTGCGGACGCGGTGCTCGACGTCACGGGCGGAGACGTGAACGAGGGACTGCTGACGGTGCGCGACACGGTCCCGCGGATCACGGGAGCGCCCGCCCGCCCGTTCCGGCAGTGGGCCGAGGAGAACGCCGACGCCTTCCGTTGAACCGCCCGCTGTGCCCGCAGTGGCCGTGGCCGTGGCCGTGGCCGTGATCGGCGCGGTGTCAGTGCCTCGTGCCACGCTGTCGCCCATGATCGACAACCTTGAAGGCGTCCACCGCGTCGACTGGTCGTCCATGGGTCACGCCTACGGCCCGGCCGACGAAGTCCCCCTGTGGCTGGAGCAGATGGCCTCGCCCGACCCCGCCGTCCGGGAGAAGGCATTCAGCCGCTTCTACGGCGCGGCCCACCACCAGGGCGACGTCTACGCGTGCACGGCGGCGAGCCTGCCGTTCCTGCTCGCGCTCGCCGACGATCCCCGGGCACCCGACCGGGCGGCCGTCATCCGGCTCGTGCTCAGCATCGGCAGGGCGGCGCTGGACTGCGACCCCGACGGCGTCTGCTACAGCCCGTCCGGCCACGCGTCGACGCCCCATGCGGACGTAGTGCCCCAGCTGCGTGAGCGTGCCGGGGACTTCGTCCGCCACGCGGCCGACCCGGACCCGCAGGTGCGGCAGGCTGCCGTCCCGGCCCTCGGGCTGTTCCTCGACGACGTCGACCCGGCGTTCGGCCTGCTGCGTGAGCGGCTGGCCGCCGAGAGCGGCACTGCCGAGCGGCTCCTGGTCATCGAGGCGGCCGCGACGCTGGCCCGGCGGCTGCCGGCCGCGCTCGCCCCGGTGACGGCCTGGCTTGCCGCTCTGGAGGCCGACACCGCGCTGGACGCCGACATCCGCCTCGCCGCACTCGTCCACCGGAGCGCCTGCGCACCGGAGGCGATCGACGCCGGCCTCGTCCCGACGGCGACCGACCTGCTCCACCGGCTCACACCCGAGCCCCCGCCCCCGAGCGGGGCCGAGGCCGACGCCGGGCCGGCCGACCACCGGCAGTGCACCTGCGCGGACGCCCCCGCCGCACCGGCAGCCGACCCCACCGTTCCGCCGCAACTCGCCGCGGCCTTCGCCGACCTCGACCGGCACGGCCGCACCCACGCCCCGACCACCTGGCTGCTCACCACCCTGCACGGCGTCCTGGACTCCCGCGTTCCCGAGCGCACGGCCCTGCTCACCGCCCAGCTCCGCAGCCCGGACCGGGCCACCCGGTACGACGCCATCGCCATGGCCGCGGGCCTGATCGGCTCCTGGCGCGGCGACCACCGCGACCTCGTCCGGCTGCTCGCCGACTGCCTGCTGCCCCAGGACCCGTACACCGCCGCTGAAGCGGCCTCGGCCCTCGGCCAACTCCCCGCCGTCCTCGCCGAACCCGCCCGTGAGGCCCTCGCCGCCCTCGTCGAAGCCCACCGCGCCACCCACGGCCCCGCCGTGTGGGCCACCCCGGACCCCCTGCTGCGCCGCGCCCATCAGGAGGCGGTCACGGCACTGGCCCGCCTCGGCGACGAACGCGCCCTGCCCGGGCTGTTGACGGCGCTGGACACCGACACCGATGCCTGGCGCGCGATCCAGGCCTGCGACCACCTCCCCCAGGCCGCCGCGGAGCTGCTGCCCAGGCTGGCCCGGCGCCTGGCCGGGGCGGACTTCTCCCAGGAGTGGTCCTGGTCGGAACGCCGCGCGCTGGTCGCCGCCCTCGGCCGGCTCGGCGACCCGGCGGCCGTACCCGCGCTGACCGCGGCCCTCACCGCCTCCGTACGGCACGAACAGTGGCACGGCGCAGCCGCCGCCCTCGACGCGCTGGCCCGCTTCGGCACCGGCGCCGCCTCCGCCCTGGAGACGGTCCGGCCGCTCGCCGACGCCGAGGTCCTGGACCTGCGCTTCGCCGCGGCAGCGGCCCTCTGGTCCCTCGAACGCGACCCGGCAGACTCCGTACCGCGGCTGACCGGACTGCTCGACACCTCCAGAGGACGGGACGCCGCCGACGTCCTCGGCCGGATCGGACCACCGGCGTCCGCCGCCCTGCCCCACCTGCGGCGGATGCTCCGGGCCGACTACGAGTGGACCCGCGTGCACGCCGCCGCCGCGATCCACGACATCGGCGGCCCGCCCGAGGCGGCGGTCGTCCTGCCGGTGCTGCTGGAGGCCTGGGAGAAGAACGACTCGACCGCCGGCCACACACTGGAGTGCCTGCGGCGGATGGGCCCCGGTGCCGCGCCCGCCCTTCCCCGGATCCGCGCGGAACTCGCCCTGGCCCGCCGCAGCGGCGGCTGCTTCACGAGCGTCGAGCAGGACGAGGCACTACGGCGCGCCGCCCGGGCCGTCATCGAGGGGCTCACTCACCTCCGGTGATCGCCCGGGGCGTACCGGCTTCAGGTCCCGCCGGTTCCGACGACCGGGCGGGTGGCTTCGTGGGCCGTCTCCGAGAGAGGTTGTCTGCCCGGCGACGGCCCCGCGCCGGGCCGGCGACGGGCCGGATGAGGGTCGGTCCGGCCGTGGACTTAGGGTTCGGGATCATGACGAGGACCACGCCACCGCGCCCGCTCGACGTGGAGGCGCTCTTTCCCGGGCTCGCCGCCCACCGCGGCACGACCACCCGGCTGCACCCGCGGCCCGGCAGCCCCGACGCGTCGGTGAGCTCCGTGGGCGGGCCGATGCTCTGGCCCGCGGACGAGCCGTGGCCGGTGTGCACCGATCCGCACCCCCACGGGCGTGGCCGCCGCCCCGCGGACATCCACCGGGAGCGGCAGCTCCTGGCCGCCGCGTGGGCCCGGGACCCGGACTCCGGCCCCACGGACGGGGAGCGCCGGCTCCTGGAGGAGCTCAGGCGCAGGCACCGGGTGGCGGGGGAGAGCGGGGAGGCGGATCCGCTCCCGATGATCGGTGTCGCCCAGCTGTACCGCCGGGACGTGCCCGACCTGCTCGCGGGGCCGGAGGACTGCGATCTGCTCCAGGTGTTCTGGTGCCCCTTCGACGCGCACGGCGTGAACCGGACCGGCATGCTGCTGGACCTGCGCTGGCGCCGGTCTTGGGAGGTCGTCAGGGCGATGGAGCAGCCGCCCGTGCCGGAGGTCGTGGGCTTCGAGGGTTACGTGCCCGAGCCGTGCGTGCTGCACCCCGAGCAGGTGGTCACCTACCCCTTCGCCGGGCTGCTGCCCGAAGAGCTGTGCGCCCGGATCGAGGCCAGGGAAGAGGCCCTCGAAGAGGAGGCCGAGGAGGCGGGCGCGGAGGAATGGGACTGGCCGACCTACCAGTTCGACCTGTCCATCCCGCCCGGCTGGCGCGCGGGGGGCTACGCGTCCTGGAACCTGACCGACGCCGCCGCCACGGACTGCCCGGCCTGCGCGGCCCCGATGGAACTGCTGCTGACCATCGACAGCTCGGAGTGGGACGGCGGCAGCGCCAGCTGGATGCCGCTGGAGGAACGGGACCCGGCCGTCGGCGGGGGCGGGGCGGACACCGGCGTCACGGTGGGCCGCTGGGGCAAGCTGAACGTCTTCGCCTGCCCCGCCGACCCGGGACATCCGCACCTCAGGAGCATCCAGTAACTGCCGTACGGCCCACCGCACCGCACGAGGACCTGCCGCCGGAGCGCCACCCCGCCGGCAGGCCGGAGTTCTCCGTCCCGCACGCCCGCCGCTGGCTAAGCTGTCCGTCATGCGACCGATGACCCAAGAGGAACGAGAGGCCTTCCTCGCGGAACCGTACGTGGGAATCCTGAGCGTCACGGCCGAACCGGAACGCGCCCCCCTGACCACCCCGATCTGGTACGAGTACCAGCCGGGCGGATTCGTCAAGGTGATCACGGCCCCCGGCGCCCGCAAGACCCGGCTCATCGAGGAGGCGGGCCGGTTCGCGTTGTGCGCGCAGGTGGCCGAAGTCGAGGACTACCGCTACGTGTCGGTGGAGGGTCCGGTGACCGGGATCAGGCCGACGTCGGAGCAGGAGCGGTTCGACATGGCCGCGCGCTACATGGGCGCCGCCGCCACCGACTACGTGAACGCGACGGAGGAGTCCGCGGCCGACTACGTCGCGATCCACATGCGGCCCGAGCGGTGGAACACCTTCGACTTCCGCAGGCTGCCCGACTGACCGTCAACCCGGGACCCGCAGCCGCGCGCCGGCGCAGACGGGGCGGGTGCGGGCGGCGTAGGAGCGGGCGGCCACGACGAGGCCGGTGCCCAGACCGGCGAAGGCCAGGCCGCCGAACCCGGCCGTCCAGACGATCCCCGAGCTGCTGGTGTACGGCGGGGAGGGCGGGATCTCGGGCAGCACGCCGACGGCCGTGAGCGGGGCCATGACGATGAGGACGGCCCCGTACAGCATCAGGGGAACGCCGGTCAGCCAGGCCGGGACCAACGGCAGCAGGCGCGGGACCCGCCGCCCGGCCAGGACCGTCGTCCAGCGCGGGAACACCTGCCCCCACGCGTACAGCAGCGCCAGCAGCAGGAAGATCCCGACCGTCGCGGCCAGCACGGTCACGTCGATCCCCGCCGACGCGGTCGCCTTCGCCGGCCCGGAAGCGCCGGCGGTCGTGATCCTCCGCCAGTCCTCGCCCGCCACACCGAGCGCGTCCCCGCCCAGCGTCCAGACGGTCTTGACCCCCGCCCACGGCACGAGCCCGCCCATCAGCACGTACACCGCCACCCGCGTCCGCCGTGATGCCCGGGAGGGGGCCGGGTGGGCGAGCGGGCCGTCGGCCGGGCCGGTGTGCGTCCGCCCGCACCGCGGGCAGTCTCCGCGCAGCCGCCGCTGCCAGGACAGGCCGACGAGGAGCAGCAGGGCGGCGCCGGCCGTGTTCAACAGCACCTGGACCAGCCCGGTGGCGCTCTCGATCCCCGAGAGCGTCGCAAGGGTCACGAAGTGGATCGGCAGCCCGGTCATCCCCACGACGAACACCGGCAGCGTCACGACGAGGGCCGTCGCCACCGCGGCACGGCCGGGCCGGGAGAGCGACCGCGTGCTCGCCAGGCAGGCGCCGCCGGCGAGGAGGGCGAGGGCCGCCAGGAAGAGCTGGACCCCCGGCGCGTACGCGGAGTGGTCCTTCCAGGGCACGGTGGTGCCCGTCACCGCCCAGGTGACCTCGACCGCGGCGTACGCCACGCCCCAGGACGCGGCGGCCGCGGGCGCCCACACCGGCCACCGCCGCCACCACCACACCGAACCCCGAACGCCGCCCGTCTCCGAGCCCGCAGGAACGACCACCGTGACCCCCGTCCATCCGGATTGCCGACGCTCCAAGACTCCGCGTCACCGGCGCCGACCACATCCCTCCCGCGGATCACGCGGCTTCCCCCGTACGGGGGAAGGCCCACCCTTTTTCCTTTCAGGAAAGAAGGTGGTACTTTCCTCATGAGAAAGTACTCGGAAGACCGATGACGAGGGACGCCACCCATGAATCCGCACGACGCCCAGACCGCCCTCGACGCCATACGCCACCGTCAGGAGCAGACGTTCGACGAGTACCTGCGCCACGCCTACTCGCGTCCCCAACTGATCGTCTCGGCCCTGGGCCTGTTCACCGTGTGCTCGTCCTTCGACGTGCCGAGCCCTTGGAGAACCGCCGCGGTCCTCGTGGGGAACGCGCTGGTCCTGGGCGGGCTGTTCGTGCACCGGCGCCGGGCTCCGGTCAGCCGGAAGGCCGTCGGCTCGGACGCGCTGGTCTACGGGGTGGCGGGGGTCCTGGTCCTCGTGCTCTTCTGGTCGGTGGCGATCGCCGGCTACTTCCTCGGCCTGCCGGCCCGGCACACGATCGCCGCAGCCGTCACCGCCCTCGCGGCAGTGGGCGCCTCGTACCTGCTGCGCCCGGTCGTGGAGAACGCCATCCGCAGGAAGGGCCAATGCTGATGGATCCCGACTTCGACGAGTTCCTGCACGTTCCGGCGCGGCTCTCGGTCGTCGCGCTCCTGGCTCCCGCCGACTGGGTGGAGTTCGGCTTCGTCCGGGACACGGTGGACACCAGCGACTCGGCCCTGTCCAAGCAGGTCTCCGCGCTGGCGGGCGCCGGGTACGTCGAGGTCCGCAAGACGCGGAACCTCACGGGACGCCACACCCACCTCCGCCTCACCCCGCACGGGCGCCAGGCTTTCCAGCGGCACGCATCCGCGCTGGAGAGGATCGTCGCGGCGGCACGGATGCACCTGGAATAGCGGCCCCGCCGCCCGCGGGGCCCGGGCCCCGCCCTACGGCGCCTCGGGAGCCACGCCGGGGCGTTCGCGCCAGAAGGCTCCGGACCCGGCGCGGCGCAGCAGCATCAGCACCACTCCGGCGCCGGCCAGGAACAGCGCGATGACCAGCGGCGCGCCCAGCCCGAACCAGGCGGTCGCACTGGAGGCGTTGGCCGGATCGGCCATGTCGGCGACGGACTCGGCCAGCAGCCAGATCAGCATCGCCGACCCGAGCAGCGGGCCCGCGCCGAGCAGCAGGAAGGGGCCCGGCCCCCGCAGCAGCCGGCGCCGGTACCAGACGGCGCAGGCGATGCCGGTGAGGGCGTAGTAGAAGGCGATGAGCAGCGACAGGGCCGTCAGGGAGTCCGCGAGGGCGTTCTCGCTGATCCGGTGGATGACGACGTACCAGACGATCGCCGTGCCGGTGACCCACCACGTGCTGGTGCTCGGCGTGCCGCGGCGGGCGTCGATGTGGGCGAACCCGGCGGGCAGCGCCTTGCGGCGGGCCATGGACAGGGCGGTGCGGGAGGCCGGGATGATGGTCGTCTGGGTGGAGGCGAGCGCGGAGGTGGCGACGGCGAGGAGCAGGATCCAGTCCCAGCCGCCGAGCACCTCGCGTGCGAGCGTGGCGAAGACGTCCTCCTCCGCGTCGGCCTGTCCGGCGAGGTACGCGGTGCCGGCGTAGGCGACGACCGCGAAGGCCACGGCCACGTAGGTCGCCAGCAGGACCACCGTCGACCAGATGCCCGCCCGGCCGGGGGCGTCGGCGGAGTCCTTGGTCTCCTCGGTCAGGTTGACGGCGGATTCCCAGCCCCAGTAGGCGAAGACGCCGAGCAGCAGGCCGCCGGTGAGCGCCGAGCCGCCGGCCCCGAACGGGTTGAGCCAGCCGGCGGCCGGGCGGACGGCGTCCAGGGATCCCGTGCCGGCGTACACGCGCCACATGGCCACGGCCGCGAACACGACGAGGCAGAGGACCTGGACCAGCACGAGCGCGTTCTGGAAGCGGGCCGACACCTCGGTGCCGCGTACGCACATCCAGGACATGAGGAGGATCAGCAGGACGGTGAGGACCTCGCGGACCAGGGTGTTGCCGGCCAGGCCGTCGGCCCCGACGGCGAGCAGGCCGAAGCCGACGGCTACGTCGGCGAGCGAGCCGACGACGAGCACTCCGGTCATCGCGATGGCCCAGCCGCCCAGCCATCCGGTGGTGGGGCCGAGGGCGCGGGTGACCCAGGAGAAGGTCGTGCCGCAGTCGGGATCGGCCCGGTTGAGGAAGTGGAAGGCGGAGGCGATCAGCAGCATGGGGACGAACGACGCGAGCATCACGCCGGGGGCGTGTACGCCGACCAGGGCGACGAGGGGGCCGATGACGGCGGCCAGCGAGTACGCGGGGGAGGTGGCGTTGAGGCCGATGGCGAGGGAGTCGAGGAAGCCGATCGCATCGGGTTTGAGGGCTCCGGCCGCCGGGGCCTGTGCCGTCGGAGTGCCGTTCCCGCCCGGTACCGGGGGCGCGGCGGTGGCCGTGGCGGTGGCCGTGGCGGCTCGGGGGGTGGTTTCCGGCGGGGTGTCTGCGGCCATCGTCCCTCGCTGTACTGGTGCGGTGTGCGGGCCGCGCCGGGGCGGGCGCGGTGTGAACGGGGGGTGAACTGCGAAGAGGAAACCCGCGCGGGCGGGAAGGGGTCAATGGTGTTGGCATAAGGAGCCCGCACGGGCCCCGGCGCGCGGCTGGCGCAGCCCCCGCACGGCGGCCCGCGCAAGGCCCCCAGGGCCGCCCGCGCAGCCCCCGGAGGCGGCCCGCGCGAGCCGTCGGCGGTGGCCGGGTCAGCCGGCCCGCAGGGCCTGGAGCCGCGACTGCGCACTCGCGAGCAGCATGTCCAGCGCGACCGGGTAGGCGCTGTGGTTCATGCGGGCGGCGAGCAGCCGCCTGGTGGCGCTGATGTGCGGGTACTTGTCAACCGGCAGCCGCGCGTAGGTGGACTCCCACTGCCCCTCGTCGGAGGTCCGGGAGGGCTCGGACAGGGCGAGGGCGCCGGCGTCCAGGGCCGCGAACGCCAGGCTCTGGTCGATGAACGCGTGGTAGATCCGGGCCGCCTCCGGGTCGGGGAAGCCCGCCGTGCGCAGGATGCCGAGGACGGCCTCGTCGGCGTCGATCTCACGGGGGCGGCCGGTCACGCGGACGGCGGTCAGTACGGCCGCCTGCGGGTGCGCGAGGTACGCGCCGTGGATGCGCAGCCCGAGTTCGCGCAGGTCCTGACGCCACTGGCCGGTGGCGGTCCAGCCGTCGAGGGCCCGGCCGATGAGCTCCTCGCCGATGGCGAGGGTGAGGGCGTCCATGCCGTTGAAGTACCGGTAGAGGGTGCTGGGATCCGCTCCGAGGGCGGCGCCGAGCCGGCGGGCGGACAGGCCCGCGCTGCCGTGTTCGCGCAGCATGCGCAGGGCGGTCTCGACGATCAGCCGCTCGGACAGGACCACGCCCTGCCGGGTGGGGCGCCGCCGCCGGCGGGCTTCCTCGGGAACCACGGGCTTCGCCACCGGACACCTTCCCTTCTCCTGCTCCCACCTTATGCCAACACCATTGACCTTATCTCGCGACCCCGGCTTTCATCCCTCCCACGAGGCGCGGATCTCCGCGGACCTCACCGAGAGAGGGTTTCGTCATGCGTGTTCTGCTTGTGGGCGCCGGTGGCGTCGGTACCGCGATCACCCGGATCGCGGCCCGCCGGGACTTCTTCGACCACTTCGTGGTCGCCGACTACGACCTGTCCCGCGCCGAGGCGGCCGTGACCGCGCTCGGCGAGGCCGGCGGCCGGTTCCACGCGCGCCGCGTCGACGCCTCGGACCAGGCGGCGGTGGCCGCGCTCCTCACCGAGGAGCGGTGCGACGTACTGCTGAACGCCACGGACCCGCGGTTCGTGATGCCCCTGTTCGAGGCGGCCCTCGCGGCGGACAGCCACTACGTGGACATGGCCATGTCCCTGTCCCGGCCGCACCCCGGCAGGCCCTACGAGGAGT
The DNA here is from genome assembly GCF_050275515.1 of Streptomyces sp. NPDC004126. NCBI lineage: Bacteria > Bacillati > Actinomycetota > Actinomycetes > Kitasatosporales > Streptomycetaceae > Streptomyces > Streptomyces sp. NPDC004126. The sequence goes on from NZ_JBNNPF010000011.1 coordinate 36,810, forward strand.
GCGGGGTCAAGCTCGGCGACGAGCAGTTCGAGCGGGCCGCGGCCTGGGAGAAGTCGGGCCGGCTGGCCCTGGTCGGGATGGGCGTGGAGCCCGGCCTGTCGGACGTCTTCGCCCGGTACGCGGCCGACGAGCTCTTCGACGAGATCGAGGAGATCGGCATCCGCGACGGGGCGAACCTGACCGTCGAGGGCCACGACTTCGCCCCGTCCTTCAACATCTGGACGACGATCGAGGAGTGCCTGAACCCGCCGGTGGTCTACGAGCGGGACCGCGGATGGTTCACCACCGAGCCGTTCAGCGAGCCGGAGGTCTTCGACTTCCCGGAGGGCATCGGCCCGGTCGAGTGCGTCAACGTCGAGCACGAGGAGGTGCTGCTGGTCCCGCGCTGGGTGGACGCCCGCCGGGTCACCTTCAAGTACGGCCTGGGCGAGGACTTCATCGGCAAGCTGAAGACCCTGCACGCGCTGGGCCTGGACTCGACCGAACCGGTCACGGTCCGCGGCGCGGACGGCACCCCGGTACGGGTCTCGCCGCGCGACGTGGTGGCGGCGTGCCTGCCGGACCCGGCCACGCTGGGCGAGCGGATGTCGGGCAAGACCTGCGCGGGGACCTGGGTGAAGGGCACCAAGGACGGCCGGCCGCGCGAGGTGTACCTCTACCACGTGGTGGACAACCAGTGGTCGATGAGCGAGTACGGCTCGCAGGCCGTGGTGTGGCAGACCGCGGTCAACCCGGTCGTGGCGCTCGAACTCATCGCCGCCGGCGTCTGGGCGGAGTCGGGCGTACTCGGCCCGGAGGCCCTCGCGCCGCGCCCGTTCCTGGACCTGCTGACCGCGTACGGCTCCCCGTGGGGCATCCGCGACGAGGCCTGACCGGACGCCCCCCGGCCGCCGGCGCGGCGCGGCCGTGGCGCTGTCCCCCCGGGGGGATCAGGGCCGCGTCAGCCGGGCGGTCAGGCCGTCGAAGTAGCTGCGGTGGAGGGCGACCAGGTCGATCCGGTCGGGGTCGAGCAGCCAGAGCAGGTGGGCTCCCTCCAGGAAGGCGGCGACCTCGGCGGCCAGGGTCTGCGCGTCGAGGCCCGGGCGCGTGGTGCCGTCCGCCTCGGCGCGGGTGAAGAGGGAGACGAGGTGGGACCGCAGTGCGCGCCCCCGGTCGCGGAACCATACGTGCAGGGCGGAGCCGGGGTCGAGGTTCTCGGCGGTCAGGGCCGTGTGGAGGGCGGCCAGTTCCCGTTCCGCGGCGGCGGTGTGCTCGGCGTCCCGTACGAACCAGTCGACGGCCTGCCGCAGCGTGGGCTCGGCGTCCGCGGCGATGGACAGGCGTTCGAGCGCCCGCCGGTCGGCCTCCTGGAGCACGGCGCGGACCAGTGCGTCCTTGCTGCCGAAGTGATGGATCAGGGCCGAGGGGGTGACGCCCGCCCGCGCGGCGACCGCGGCCACGCCGGTGCCGCGCACGCCCTGCTGGGCGAAGAGCTCGATCGCCGCGTCGACCATCGCGCGGCGGCGTTCGACGCCCCGCTTCTGTACCTGTCCCCTGACTCCTGCCATGGGGTTCAGGGTGCCCGTCGGCATGCGGCGGCGTCCAGCCGCGCCCTGGGTGCCGTAAACCGCTGGTGGCGGGCGGCCGGCGCCATTAACCTGCACGACCATGCAGGAAAATAACGAGAAGATGATCGATGCCGGCGCCGGTCTCACGCTCTGGGCGGAGGACTTCGGGGCGCCCGGGGACCCGACGGTGCTGCTGGTGATGGGCGCGCAGGCCCAGGGCGTCCAGTGGAACGACGGCCTCGTGCGGCGCCTCGTCGACGGCGGCCGCCACGTCATCCGCTACGACCACCGCGACACCGGCCGCTCCTCGCGGGTGGACTTCGCGGCCCACCCGTACACCGTCGCCGACCTCGCCTCCGACGCCCTCGCCGTCCTCGACGCCTTCGCGGTGGACCGGGCCCACCTGGTCGGGGCCTCCCTCGGCGGGATCATCGCCCAGCGGCTCGCCCTCACCGATCCGCACCGGGTGCTGACCCTGACCAGCCTCTCCTCCCAGCCGCTGGGTACGGACACCGCCGGCGCGGTCCAGCGGGCCATGGCCGGCCTCGCCCCCTCGCCCGGTCAGCTCCCGCCGCCGGCGGCCGAGTTGCTGGCCGTCCTCATGGCCTCCTTCCCCGAGCCGGGCGCGGGCCTGGAGGGGTACCTCGCCGCACGGCTGCCGATGTGGCGCGTACTGCACGGCCCGGAGCTCCCGTTCGACGAGGAGGAGTACCGCGCCATGGAGGAACGGGTCCACCGGCGGGCCGAGGACATCGGGGCCGCGCTGAACCACACGCTGGCCGGAGCCGCGGGGGACTCCTTCACCACGGCCGACCTGGCCGCGATCGCCGCTCCCACACTCGTACTGCACGGCACGTGCGACCCGATGTTCCCGCCGCCGCACGCCGAGGCCACGGCCGCCGCTGTCCCCGGCGCACGCCTGGTCATGCTCGAAGGGATGGGCCACACCCTGCCCCTGGCCGTCGAAGAGCGCCTGGCCGCCGAGATCCTCGCCCACACCGGGGGCTGAGCGGCGAGACCGCCGGCGGCCCGAGGGCGCGACCCGGCCGGCCCCTCGCGCGGGGCAGCAGGGCCCCGGTCAGATCGTGACCGGGCCGCGGGCGGTGGCGAACTCGACCGAGACCAGGCCCGGTTCCTCCTCCTCGACCCAGGTGACGTCGATCTGGTCGAGGGGGTGGTCGGCCGGTTCGCCGAGGAATTCGGCGATGGATGCGGCGTCGCCGGCGATGGAGACCCCGTGGATGCTGCTGGAGGTCCGCGGGCCGGCGCTCGGGCGCTCCTCGACGGGAACCAGCCACTGGAGGAAATAGGGGAGCTGCGGGTCCTCCATCAGTTCCAGCAGGCCGATCTGCTTCCACCTCAGGTCGAACCCGTCGGGACGGACGCGGTGGCCCTCGGCCGAGGTGCGGCCGAGGCGGGCCTCGACCGGGGCGATGTCGTCGACGGAGACCACCCAGCCGAGCCAGCCGCCGCCCTCTGCGGCACGGCGCGCGACCGCCTGGCCGAAGGGCGCGCGGTCGGCGGCGGGGTGGTCGAGCGTGGTGACGACCTCGACGTAGGTGCCGCCGCTCAGCGGGAGGATGAAGTTGCGGGTGCCGAACCGCGGGTGCACGCCCCCGTCGACGAACCCGGCGCCGAGGGCCGATCCGATCCACTGGACGGTCGAGACGAAGCTGTCGCGGGCCACCGCATAGGACACGTGATCAAGTCGCACCGCGCCATCATCACCCGGCGGCCCGCACAAATCCCGACGCCACGCCCGCCGCCCCGGCCTTGTCCGCCCCGCCAGACCCGAGACGGCCGACGACGCCCGGATCAGGAAGCGCCGGAGAAGGTGTCCAGGACCGCGCGGGCCTGGCGCAGGGCCGCGGCGTCGACGAGGTTGCCGTCCTCGTCGAGCCACGCGCCCGTGCCGTCCGCCCCGGCCCGCTCCACGCCCTCCACGAGACGGCGCGCGGCATCGACCTCCCCGGCCCGCGGCGCGAACACGGAGTTGACCACGTCCACTTGGGCGGGATGGACCACCGAGCGCCCGAAGAAGCCCCGCTCCCGCCCGCGTACGCAGTCCTCCGCCAGCCCGTCGAGGTCCCGCACGGCCGGGAAGACGCTCAGCGGCGGCCTGGGCAGACGGGCCGCCGCGGCGGCGAGCAGGACGCGGTGGGCCGCCGCGTCCAGCACGTCCCGGTGGCCGGTGCCCAGTTCGGCCGCGAGGTCGGCCTCCCCGAAGGCGAGGCCGGACACCATCGCGTGCCCGGTGGCGAGGGCGTGGGCGCGCTCGACGCCCAGTGCCGTCTCCACCAGCGGCACGAGCGGCACCCCCGGCAGGAGCCGGGCGGCCTCGGCGACCTGCTCGGGCCGCTCGCACTTGGGGATGCGCACGCCCGAGACCCGGGTGCCGCGCAGGGCGGCCAGGTCCTCCTCGCCGCCCCTCCCCGGCGGGTTGACGCGTACGTACACCGGGCGCCGGTGGCCGCGGTCCAGGAAGTCGACGACGGCATCGCGTGCCGCCGCCTTCCGGACGGGAGCCACCGCGTCCTCCAGGTCGACGACCACCGCGTCGGCCCCGCAGGCGAGGGCCTTGCCGAAGCGCTCGGGGCGGTCTCCCGGTACGTAGAGCCAGGTACGGACCACCGCGGCCGGGCGGGTGCCGCCCGGGCCCGCACCGGCCGGGGCGGCGCCCGCCCCGCGCGGGGTGGCGGCCCCCATCAGATGACCCCCGCCCCGCGCAGTTCCGCGCGGCGCCGGGCACCGATGCCCAGCCGCTCGAAGACCTCGGCATTGTCCGCGCCCAGCGCCCGCCCCGCCCAGCGGACCCGCCCCGGAGTGTCGGACAGGCGGGCCGGGACGCCCTGCATGGCCAGGGGGCCGAGTTCGGGGTCGTCGACGTGCACGACCGTACCGAGTGCCGCGAACTGCGGGTCGGCGACGATGTCCGCGGCGCTGTACACCGGTGCGACCGCCGCGTCGGCTTCGTCGAAGGCCGCGACGACCTCGTCGGCGTCGCGCGCCGCGATCCAGCCGCCGACGGCGGCGTCGAGCTCCTCGACGTGCCCGGCGCGCCCCGATCCGGTGGCGAACCACGGCTCCTCGATCAGGTGGGCACTGCCCACCAGCCGCATCACGCGCTCGGCGACGGACTGCGCGCTCGTGGAGACGGCGACCCAGCGTCCGTCGCGGCAGCGGTAGGTGTTGCGGGGGGCGTTGTGCGGGGACCGGTTGCCCGAGCGCTCCTGGACGATCCCGAGCTGCTGGTGGGCGGAGATCTGCGGGCCGAGCAGGTGCAGGATCGGCTCGATGAGGGCGGTGTCCACGACCTGGCCGCGGCCGGTCCCGGCGCGTGCGTGCAGGGCCACCATGGTCGCGTACGCCGCCATGACCGCCGCGACGCCGTCGGCGAGGCCGAACGGGGGCAGCGTCGGGGGTCCGTCCGCCGTGCCCGTGCAGTGGGCGAAGCCGCTCATCGCCTCGGCCAGGGTGCCGAAGCCCGCGCGGTGCCGCATGGGGCCGACCCGGCCGAAGCCGCTCACGCGGAGCATGACCAGCCCGGGGTTGAGCTCGCGGAGCCGCTCGTAGCCGAGGCCCCACCGTTCGAAGGTGCCCGGCCGGAAGTTCTCCACCAGCACGTCCGCGTCGCGCACCAGCGCCCTGCAGATCTCCTGGCCCTCGGTGCGGCTCAGGTCGAGGGTGACGGTGCGCTTGTTCCGGGCGACCAGCTTCCACCACAGGCTCTCGCCGCGGACCTGCGCGCCGTGCCGCCGGGCGGGATCGCCCGTCGGATGCTCGATCTTGATGACGTCCGCCCCGAAGTCACCGAGGAGCGTCGCCGCGCCGGGCCCCGCGAACAGGGTGGCGGCGTCCAGCACCCTCGTGCCGGCTAAAGGGAGGTCTGTCGTCGTGTCCACAGCACATCACCTGCGCTTCCCCCGGGCGTCGGCGAGGACGCCCGGACCATTGCCGTAAGCCTTACGGTAATGGTCACCGTAAAATGGTCCTCGGTGGCCCGCAAGAGCGGCCTCCGGTCACGGCCGGGCGGCCGGGCGGCCGGGCGGCCGGGCGGCCGCCCGGGCCGGTGAGGGGAGAACGATGGCGAAGGATCCGCAGAACACGGCGCCCGCGGCGGCCCGCAGACGGCGCCGCGGCTCCCTGTCCCGGCCGATGGTCGTGGCGGCGGCCCTGGAGCTGGCGCGCGAGGAGGGCCTGGCGGCGGTCAGCATGCCGCGGCTCGCGCAGGAGCTGGAGTGCGGGGTGATGTCGCTCTACGGCCATGTGGAGAGCAAGGAGCACCTGCTCGAACTGCTGGCCGCGGCCGTGCTGGAGGACTTCCCGCTGGAGCGTGCGGACGACACCCCGTGGCAGCCGGCCCTGGCGCGGTTCTCCGCGTCCCTGCGGCGGAGGATGCTGGAGAACGGCGCCCTCGCAGAGCTCCTGATCACCCGTCGCATGTGGAGCGCGGGCCTGGCGGAGGTCTTCGAGTGGCTGCTGGGCAGGATGACGGAGGGCGGCTGGCCCCTGCGCGAGGCGGTCCGGGCGTACCACTCCGTGCAGACCTACACCCTCGGCTTCGTCCTGTACGAGATCCGTCGGACCACGCCCGAGCACGAGGAGGAACACCGCGCGTGGTGGCGCCACACCCTCGCGGACCTGCCGCCGGCGTCGTTCCCCCTGCTGCACGCCGCGTCCGGGTTCGTGCCGGAGGGGGCGGGGGAGGAGCAGTTCGCCTGGGGCCTGGAGCGGCTGCTGCACGGCCTGGCGGCGGAGATCGCCGACCGCGGCGCGGCGGGCGGCGGGCCGGGGTGATGGACCCCGGCCCGCCGCTGTGACACCCGCCCGCCACGGCGGGCGACGCGGCATCAGCTCCGGAACAGCCGGAACCGCTCCTCGCCCACGCGGGCGCGTGCCTGCGCGTCGGCCACGCCGAGCCCGGCCCGCGGTGCGAGCCCGAGCACGCCCACCTTCCCGAGGTGCTCGTTCACCTGCACGCTGCGCGCCGCCTCCCCGGCGTCGTCCAGGGCGTAGGTGGCGGACAGGGCCGGCAGGACCCTGCCCCTCTCGATGAGCCGGTTGGTCTCCCACTGCTCGTTGAGGTTGGCGCCGTGGCTGCCGATGATGTTCTTCAGCTTCATCCACAGGTAGCGGTTGTCGTACTGGTGGTCGTAACCGGTGCTGGACCCGCAGGTGACGACGGTGCCGCCGCGGCGCGCCAGGAAGACCGAGGCGCCGAACGTCGCCTTGCCGACGTGCTCGAAGACGATGTGCGGGTCCTCGCCGACCGCGTCGCGGATCGCCTTGCCCAGCTTCTTCCACCCCTCGGGTCGCTGGAGCATGGTGCGGTCGCCCTGTTCGATCGCCGAGCGGTCGATGACCGCCTCGCAGCCGAGCCGCCGCAGGACCTCCGCCTTCTCCGCGGAACTGACGACGCCCACGGGGATGCCGCCGCCGTTGCGCACCAGCTGGACGGCGTACGCGCCCAGTCCGCCGGTGGCACCCCAGATCAGGACCACGTCGCCCTGCTTCATGCGGGCGCCGCGGTCGCTGACGAGCATCCGGTACGCGGTGCCCGCGCACAGCGGGTTGGAGGCGGCCTCCTCCCAGGTGAGCAGCGCCGGCTTGGGGAGGAGCTGGCTGGCGCGCACGACCGTGTACTCCGCCAGGCCCCCGAAGTTGGTCTCGAACCCCCAGGCGCGCTGGTCCTCGCCGAGCATGCCGTCGCTGTGGGTGGCGGGGTCCTGCTCGTCGACGTACGCCGTCCCGATGACGACGTGGTCGCCCGCGTTCCAGCGGCGCACGGCCGACCCGGTCCGCACGACCACGCCCGAGGCGTCGGAGCCGAGGATGTGGTACGGCAGGTCATGGCGCGCGTCCCAGCCGCCGCGCCTGCCCATCTGCTCCAGGAAGCGGAAGGTGGGTACCGGTTCGAAGGTCGCGGACCACACGGTGTTGAAGTTGATGGCGCCCGCCATCACCGCGACCAGCACCTCGTCGGGCGCGAGTTCGGGCATGGGGACGTCCTCGACGTGCATCGACTTGCGGACGTCCTTGTCCGCGACGCCGTCGAACATCCCCGTCTGGTCCTTGTGGACCGTCACGGCCTTCATGTGGCCGGGCAGGGGCAGGCTCAGCAGCTCTTCACCGCTGCGGCCTTCGATCACGGCGTCTGCGAGGGGAGTACTCATGGGATCTCCATAGGTTTCGTACGGTTCGGGACGGCCGGAGGCCTCAGGCCCGCAGGGCCTTGAGCGCCGTGAGCACGGCGTCGGTGGAGTCGACGCGGGCGATCAGCGGCAGGATCCGCCGGACGGCGAACTCCTGGTGCTCGGCGGAGAACGTGCTCGTCGCGTCCTCCGCGACGACCACGTGGTAGCCGTGCTCGTAGGCGGAGCGGGCGGTCGACTCCACGGCGAGGTTGGTGGCGACGCCGGTGAGGACGAGCTCCTCGATGCCGCGGCGGCGCATCTGGATGTCCAGTTCGGTACCGGTGAAGGCGCCCCACTGGCGCTTGGTGATGAGCAGGTCGGCGGGGTGCGCCGCGAGCTCGGGCGAGAGCCGCGCGTACTCGGGGTGCAGGGCCGGGGGGTTGTGCGGCACGTCGGCGCGCGGCTGGAGCGCGGCGCCGCCGTCGGGGCCGTGGGCCACGTTGACGAGGACGACGGGCAGGCCGGCCGCGCGGAAGGCGTGGGCCAGGCGGGCGCTGTTGCCGGCGACCTGGGCGGCCGGGTGGGGCTGCAGGGGCAGCCCGAGGATGCCCTCCTGGACGTCGAGTACGACGAGGGCGGCCTTGGGGCTGAGTTCCACGACGGGCACGGGTGGTTCCTTTCGGACGGTGCGGAGCAAGGGGTGCGGAGTGCGACGCCGCGCGGGCGATCGGCACGGAGTACGTGCGCGCGTGCGCGGGACGGGAGGGGACGGGACGGGAGGGGCGCTCAGCCGTGGTCGGCCGTACCGCGCAGGTGCCGGGTGGAGGCGGCGTTGAGGAGGAGCACGAGGCTGATGCCCGTGATCACGGCGGCCAGCAGGTGGAGCCCGGAGTCGCCGGCCTGCCGGCCGACCGCGATGCCGACCAGGGCCGAGGCGAGGTTGGCGCCGATGTACTGGGAGGTGCGCAGCAGCCCGGAGGCGGTGCCGATCTGTTCGGCGGGCGCGGTGCGGTACATCAGCGTCTGGTTGCCCAGGCTGTTGAACCCGTTGGGCAGGCCCAGCACCGCGGCGATGACGAGGATCTGCCAGAGCGGCACGTTCGACCCGAACAGAGCCAGTGCGGCGCTGCCCAGGCAGAGGGCGGCGGAGCCGGTGACGAGGACGGTGCGCAGGCCGCGGCCGACGAGCCGGGTGGCCCACATGGTGGTGACGACGCCGAGACCGGCCATGGGCAGCATGACCAGGCCCGACTCGGCCTCGGACAGGCCGCGCCCCTGCTGGAGCCATTGGGGGAGGGCGTAGGTGATGGAGTAGAAGACGACGTACGTCGCCATGCAGCGTACGTAGGTCGCGGCGAGCGGACGGTTGCGGGCGATCATCCGGAGGTCCACGAAGGGCCGGTGCGCGCGCAGTTCGCGCCATACCAGCGCGGCGGTCAGGACCACGAAGGCGGCGAGCGCCCACCACCGCGGGTGGTCGGGCAGCGAGAGCAGGAACAGCATCAGCCCGCACAGCTCGCCGGTGAACAGCGCCATGCCCGGCAGGTCCAGTTCGCGCAGGGTGACGCGGGCACGGCGCGCCGCGTCGTCGGGGGGCAGCCAGACCAGGGCCATGGCCAGGGCGGTGAGGGCGAGGGGGACGTTGACCCAGAAGATGGCCCGCCAGTCGACGAGCTGGACGAGCAGGCCGCCGAGCGGCGGGCCGAAGGCCACGGCGGCCTGGGAGGCGGCGGAGATCGCCCCGAGCCCGCCGGCGGGCGCGGTGCCCCCGGTGCCCCCGGCCGCCGGGAGGGCGTCGGCACGGAGGCGGATCATCGACATGCCGGCCGGGTACGCGGCCGAGGTGCCGATGCCCAGGACCACGCGTGCGGCGATCAGCCAGCCGAGGGTGGGGGCGAAGGGCGCCGCGGCGGCCGAGCCCAGGACCAGGAGGAGCCCGACGCCGAATATCCGGCGGGGGCCGAAGGCGTCGGCCAGGCGGCCCATCGTGGGCTGGGCGACCGCGGTCGCCAGGTAAAGGCCGGAGACCAGCCAGACGACCGCGGCTCCGGCGTCGAACGCCTCCTGTACGGAGAGCAGGGCCACCGCCAGCATCGACGAGTTGAGGGCGTTGAGCATGGTGCCCAGGACGATCGGGGTGAGGAAGCCGAGCGGCAGACGGGCGGGGGCGGGGGGAACCGGTTCTCTCGCGGTCCGTGCGGTGCGTAATGCCACGGTTCCCCCTTGGGGACTGTCTAGGTTTCGGACAAGAGGTCGAGGAGCTTGTTCGCGGCGCCGAGGACTTCCCGCTCGACCGGCGTCAGGCGGGTGGCGATGGCCCGTGCGAGCCAGGCGTCGCGCGACTGCCGGTCGGCCGCCACCAGTCGGCTGCCCGCGTCGGTGATCTCCATCAGGACCTGGCGGCCGTCGCGGTCGTGGGGCCGACGGGTGATCAGGCCGCGCTCCTCCAGGGCGGAGAGCTGGCGGGTGAGCGACTGGGGCTGGACGCCCTCATGGGCCGCCAGGTCCTTGGGGCTGAGGGCCCCGACGCGGTCCAGCCGGCTCAGGACCGAGGCGCTGGTGAGTCCGAGGCCGTGTGCGGGGCGTTCCTGACGCATGCGCCGGCTGAGCGCGGACACGCTGTCGCGGGTCTGTCTGGCCAGGTCGATGGTGTCTTGATTGTCTTCCACGAACGAAGCCTAGCTTATAAGCATGGCTTGGTATTTCGTCAACCTGGCTCATCACCTCGCCCGGCTTCGAGGTTCTTCTCGGGGGACTCGGGCCGGGCAACTCCCGCCCAACTCCCGGGCAATTCCCATGAAATCTGCAAGAAGAGGCAAAGCGTGGCTGGAAAGGGGGGCTCGGATCAGGGTGTGACGCTGCTCGCATTTACTTCGTTGCACTGAACATGTTGTCTAGGGGGCATGATCAATCGCTCCGGCCCCGATCCCCAGGAACACCCAGGGCCCACCGGCGCCCCGCTCCCACTCGCCGGCCTGAAGGTCATCGACACCGCCACCCTCTTCGCAGGCCCCTTCGCCGCCACCCTGCTCGGGGACTACGGCGCGGAGGTCGTCAAGATCGAACATCCGGACGGCGACCCCGCCCGCCGCTACGGCGCCCAGGTCGACGGCGTCCCCGTGTGGTGGAAGGTCGTGGCCCGCAACAAGCGCTCCGCCACCCTGGACCTCCACACGGACGAGGGCCGACTGCTCTTCTGCCGCCTGGCCGCCGACGCCGACCTCGTCGTGGAGAACTTCCGCCCCGGCACCCTGGAACGCTGGGGCCTGGACTACGCCACCCTCAGCGCGCACAACCCCCGCCTGGTGCTCCTGCGCATGACCGGCTTCGGCCAGACCGGCCCCTACGCCCACCGCCCCGGCTTCGGCACCGTCGGCGAGGCCATGAGCGGGCTCGCCCACCTCACCGGCAACCCCGACGGGCCGCCCACCCTCCCCTCCTTCCCCCTCGCCGACGCGATCGCCGGACTCACCGCGGCCTTCGCCGCGCTCACGGCGCTGCGCGCCCGCGAGGTCACCGGCCGCGGACAGGTCGTCGACCTCTCCATCGTCGAATCGATGCTCGGCGTACTCGCCGGGCCCCTCACCACCTACGACCTGACCGGCGTCATGCCCACCCGGCAGGGCAACCGCTCGCCCAACAACGCGCCGCGCAACGTCTACCGCACCAAGGACGGCCACTGGGTGGCCGTCGCCGCCACCACCGTCTCCGTCGCCGAACGCGTCGTACGCCTGGTCGGCCGCCCCGAACTGGCCGAAGAGCCCTGGTTCGGCACCGGATCCGGCCGCGCCGCGCACACCGGCGAACTCGACGCGGCCGTCGGCGGCTGGATCGCCGAACGCACCCGCGACGAGGTCGTGGACGCCTTCGACCAGGCCCAGGCGGCGATCGGCGCCGTCTACGACTTCGCCGACGTCCTCCAGGACCCGCACATCGCCGCCCGCCGCTCCATCGTCTCCGTACCCGACCCGGAACTGCGGGAGATCCGCATGCCGGACGTCGCCTTCAGGCTCCGCGACACCCCCGGATCCGTGCGCTGGGCCGGCCCCCGCCTGGGCGAGCACACCGCCGAGATCCTCGGCGAACTCGGCGTCGGCAGCGAGGAGTTATCCGCGCTCGCAGAAAGGGGAGTCATTTGAACGCCGCACTGCACCGCAGCTACCTGTACGTTCCCGCGCACAAGGCCCGCCTGGTGGAGAAGGCGTACGCGAGCGAAGCGGACGCCGTCGTCCTCGACCTGGAGGACGCCGTACCCCCGGCCGCCAAGGAGGACGCCCGCCGCGCCGCCGCCGAGATCCTGTCCACCACCCCGCCCAAGCCGACCTACGTACGCGTCAACTCCCTCCCCAGCGGCCTCGCCCGCGACGACGTACGGGCCGTCGCACGGCCCGGACTCGCCGCCGTCCGGCTGCCCAAGGTCGAGCACCCCCAGCAGGTCCGCGAAGCGGCCCGGTGGCTGGAGGAAGCCCACAGCCGCGCCGGCCTGCAGATCCTCGTCGAATCCGCGCTCGGCGTCGAAGCCCTGAGCGACCTCGCCCGCTCCACGCCGCGCCTGGAACGCATCGGCCTCGGCGAGAACGACCTGCGGGCCGACCTGCGCACCGACTTCGACGGCCCCACCATGGACGCCGCCCGGGTCCGCTGCGTGTTCGTCTCCCGGGCGGCCGGGCTCGTCAGCCCGGCCATGAGCGTCTACCCGCGCCTGGACGACCCCGAGGGCCTGCGGCGCTCCTGCCGGGACGGGCTCGGCATGGGCTACCTCGGACGCTTCGCCGTCCACCCCGGCCAGCTCCCCGTCATCAACGAGGTCTTCACGCCCTCCGCGCGAGAAGCCGACGACGCCCGCGCCGTACTGGCCGCCGCCGCCTCCCGGCCGGACGCCGGATCGTCCGTGTTCGTCACCGAGGACGGCCGGACCGTCGCCCCGCCCCTGCTCGCCCAGGCCCGCGCCGTCCTGGCGATGGCCGAAGCCCTGTCCGCAGGCGCCCGCCCCTCGTGACCCCGGCCGCACACCCCGGCAGCCCCGACCCGCACTCCGCGCCGCGCCGCGCCGTGCCGCCCCGCCCGCCCGTGAAAGGCAACCGATGACCGACGCCCCGCCCGCCACCGCCACCGCGACCGACCCCCTGCTGACGGCCATCGCCGCGGGGACCACCGTCCACGACCTCGCCCAGCCCCTGGAGAACGGCATGCCGTGCTCCCCCAACCACCCGGGCTTCCGCATGGCGCTCCTGCGCCGCCACGGCGACGGGACCCGCCCGGACGGAAGCTCGGCCGCCAACGAACTCATCGTCACCGGCGGCCACGTCGGCACCCACATCGACGCGCTGTCCCACGCCTCCCACCACGGCCGGCTCTTCGGCGGCCACGACGCCGCCGCCGCCCAGCAGGGCGGACGCTTCGCCGTCCACGGCATCGACACCGTCCCGCCCATGGTCTGCCGCGGCGTCCTCCTCGACGTCGCCGCCGCCCACGGCACCGACGTCCTCGGCGCCGGATACGGCATCACCGCCGACGACCTGGCCCACGCCGCCGCCCTCGCCGGCGTCCTCCCCGCCGCACAGGACGTGTGCCTCGTACGCACCGGCTGGGCCCGGCGGTGGAACGACGCCGAGGCGTACATCGGCCAGGAGACCGGTGTCCCCGGCCTCACCGAATCCGCCGCCGACTGGCTCGCCGACCGCGGGGTACGCGCCATCGGTGCCGACACCACCGCCGTCGAACGGATCCCGCCCGGCCAGGGGCACGCGGTACTGCCGGTCCACCGCACGCTGCTCGTGGACCGCGGCGTCCACCTCATCGAGCACATGAACCTGGAGACGCTGGCCGCCGCCGGAGCCGCCGAGTTCCTGTTCGTCCTCAGCCCGCTGAAGATCACCGGCGGCACCGGTTCCCCGGTCCGGCCCCTCGCCGTCCTCACCACCGCCCCCGGCACGCCGCGGGAGTCCCGATGACGACCACCCGCCCAGGGCCCGCCGCCGAACCCCTGGTCCGCCGCCTCGCCGCCTTCGCCGCCCGGGCCCGCGACCGGGGCCTGCCCGCCCGGCTGCGCGCCGAGGCGGCGGAACGCGTCCTCGACTGCCTGGGCAACAGCCTCCTCGCACGCGACGAACCCGCCCCGCGGGCCGTCCTTTCCGTCGCCCGCGACTGGGGCGGCACCGGCCCCGCACACGTCATCGGATCGCACGAGAAGCTGGCCGTGCCGGCCGCCGCCCTGGTCAACGGAACCCTGGCGCACGCCATGGACTTCGACGACTCCCACATGCTGTCCGTCCTGCACCCCAGCGCCGCCGTGATCCCCGCCGCGCTCGCCGTCGCCGAGGCCACCGGCGCCTCGGGGCCGCAGCTGCTCGACGCCGTCACCGTCGGCACCGAGGTGTGCATCCGGCTCGGCATCGCCGGCTTCGACCCGGACCTCGGGAACTCGCTGTTCTTCGAGCGCGGCCAGCACGCCACTTCCATCTGCGGCACCCTCGGTGCGGCCGCCGCGGCCGCCGTGCTCCTCGGCGCGGACGAGGACACCATCGCCGCCGCCCTGGGAATCGCCGCGAGCACCGGCGCCGGCCTGCTGGAAGCCAACCGCACCGGCGGTACCGTCAAACGCGTGCACTGCGGCTGGGCGGCCCACGCCGGCGTGGCCGCCGCCCAGCTGGCCCGGGCCGGCATCACCGGACCGCCGACGGTCCTGGAGGGCCGGTTCGGCTTCTTCCAGGCCTGGTGCGGCGACCGGGCCCGCCCCGAGGCGGTCCTCGACGGCCTGGGCGAACGCTGGGAGACCAGCGAGATCATCGTCAAGCCGTACCCGTGCAACCACTTTACGCACCCCGGCATCGACGCCGCACTGCGGCTGCGGGCGCTGGGCGTCCGGGGCGAGGACGTCGTCCACGGCGAGCTGCGGGTCCCCACGGCCATGCACCGTACGATCGGCGAACCCGGCCCCGCCAAGGCCGCCCCCGCCACCGGCTACGCGGCGGCCTTCTCCGGCCCCTTCACCGTCGCCACCGCCCTCCTCGGCGGCGGCGGACTCGGCGTCTGGTTCGACGACTTCACCGACGCCGCCGCCCACGACCCGGCCCGGCGCACGCTCGCGGGCCTGATCCGCTGCGTGCCCGACCCCGCCCTCGACCCCCTGTTCCCCACCCGGCTGCCGGCCGTACTGCGGGTCGCCGTGCGGGACGGCCAGACGCACGAGATCCAGGTCGAGACCAGCAAGGGCGGCCCGGACGCGCCCCTGACCGCCGCCGAGAAGGAACGCAAGTTCCGCCTGTCGGCCGGCACCGCGCTCCCCCCGCGACGCGCCGAGGCGGTACTGCGCGCCGTACGCGCCCTGCCCGAGGGCGGCAGCGCCACGAGCCTCCTCGCACTGTGCACCCCGGAAGCCGAGCCGGAGCCGTCACGCCCCCCGGCGGCGTGACGGCCCGCAACGCCCGAAACACCCACACCCACACCCACACCCACACCCACACCCACACCCACACCCGTGATCCGGGAAAGGACCCGACCCGACATGTCACCCAGCACCTCGAAGCGCCTGCGCACACGCCTGAACCGCCTCGCCGTGGGCGGCGCGGCCGCCCTGTGCGCCACCGTCCTCGCCGCCGGCACCGCCCTCGCCGCACCCACCGTGCGGACCGCCGCCGCACTGCCGGGCTTCGGCCTCTACCCGGAGAGCCTCACCCAGGACCCCTCGACCGGCGACCTGTTCGTCTCCGCCTACGGCGACGGCTCCGTCCTGCGCGTGCCGGCGGGCGGGACGCAGGCGTCCGTCTTCCTCCCGTCCGGCACGGACGGCAGGACCCACGCGGCAGGGGTCAAGGCCGACGGCTCCGGCCGCCTGTGGGTCTCCGGCGGCACGGACCGATCGGTCACCGTCTACGACGACACCACCGGCATACGCGTGGCCCGGTTCCGCATCCCCTTCGCCTCCGGCGGCGTCAACGACCTCACCTTCGGCCCCGACGGCACCGCCTACCTCACGGACTCGTTCAACCCCGCCGTCTACAGAGTCACCCCCCAGCAGCTGACGGCCGCTCAGGCGCAGGGCGCCGACACCCCGCTCGACACCTGGCGCGACCTCACCGGCACGCCCGCCGACTACACGCAGCACTCCGGAATCAACCTCAACGGCATCGCGTACGTCGACGGCGGAGCCCTGCTCACGGCGAACACCACCACCGGCGCCCTGTACCGGATCGCCGCCGACACGGGCGAGGTCACCACCGTCCCCGGCATCTCCCTGCCCGGCGCCGACGGCCTCGCCTACCGGGACGGCAGGCTCTGGGCAGCCCTCAACCGCACGAACACCCTGGTACGCCTGACCGTGACGCCCGCCGCCCGGTCCGTCCGGCAGGACGCCGTCCTCAGCAGCACCGCGCTGCAGATCCCGACGTCCGTCCTCCGCTCGGGCGACCACCTGCTCGTCACCCGCTCCCAGTACGACAAGGGCGGACCCTTCGGCGCGGGAACGCCCGTCCCCTTCACGCTCGCCGAGGTCGACGGCTTCTGACGCGCCCCCGGCGTCAGGCGATCGCCTCGATCCGCCGCAGGGGCTCCAGGGGCACCCGGGCATCGGACGACGGTCCCGCCCGGAAGGCCGGGACGGGCAGCGGCGGTTCGGTCACGCGGCCCCTGGCTCCGGCCGGCACAGGCGGCGGCGCAGCACGCCGGCGAACGGGGCCAGGCCCGCGGCCCCCAACGCGAGGCCGCCGCCGGTGAGGGCGACGGGGTTGACCCAGCCCGGCACCTGCTCGGTGGCGTCGGGGTCCCCCGGGTACTCCTCGCACACGACCGACACCGGGAACACCGACCGCGTGACGAGCCGGCTCTCGGGCACCGACGTGTCCCGGAACCCCCGGCTCACCCGGCCGTTGCACACGGACGAGGGATCGATCGGGTCGAAGCCGGTCAGGTGCCCGGACAGGAGCGCGAGCCCCGCGCAGAACAGCGCGGCGACGGCGGCCTGGACGAACACCCAGGGGTGCAGGAGGGGTTCGGCCGAGCGCAGCCGCACGGCGGCCGCGGTGTGCACGGCGAGCGTCACCATGGAGGTGAGCCCCACCAGCAGCAGCGCCAGGCCCAGAAAAACGATCATGAAAGGCAGGGACGCGCGACCACTGCACCGCGGTTCCCGACCGGTCCGGCGACCGGCGCGCGAGGCGACGGGGGCGCCGCTCTCAGCGGAGGCGGACCCCGATGGCCGCGACCGGGCAGGCCTGCGCGGCTTCCCGCACCAGGGGGTTGCCGTTGCCGTCCTCCCGGCCCGGCAGCACCTCGCTGAATCCGCTGTCGTCCTGGGTGAACACGTCCGGGGCCGTCAGGGCGCACTGGCCCGCTCCGATGCAGCGGCCGGTGTCGATCGCGATGTGGACGGGACGCACGGCGCTCACCAGGCCACGGGGAGCTGGACGATGCCCTGGATGGTGTCGCCCGGTTTGAACGGGATCTCCCGCGCGGGCGCGTCCAGCCGGAGCCCGGGAAGCCGGCTGATCAGGGTGCCCAGGGCGATCTCCATCTCCGCGCGGGCCAGGTTCTGCCCGAGGCACTGGTGGATGCCGAAGCCGAAGCCGACGTGGTGGCGGGCCGAACGCTGCCAGTCGAGCACGTCGGGGTGGGGGTAGACGCCCTCGTCGCGGTTGACGAGGGAGAGGGAGAAGACCACTCCGTCGTCCTTGCGGATCGTCTCCCCCGCGATCTCGATGTCCTCGACGGCGACGCGCAGCATGCCTTCGACGATGGACAGGTACCTCATCAGCTCCTCGACGGCCGCCGGTACCAGCGAGGGGTCCGCCCGCAGCTCTGCCAGCCGCTCGGGATGCTCCAGCAGGGTGTAGGCGCCCAGCGAGACCATGTTGGCCGTGGTCTCGTGGCCGGCGATGAGGAGGATGAACGCCAGCCCCGCCAGTTCCCCGGCGTCGAAGGCGCCCCCGGCGGTCTGCTCGCGGATGATGTCGTCGAGCATGCCCTCGCCCGGCTCCGCCCGCTTGGCCTCGATCAGCACCCGCAGGTAGTCCTCCAGCCGGTCCCTCGCGTCCTCCACATCGGACAGCTCGGGGCCGCGCAGCAGCCGGCGCGACTGCTCCTCGAAGAAGGAGTGGTCCGCGTACGGCACGCCGAGCATCGAGCAGATGACCTTCGACGGCATCGGCAGGGCGAAGTCGCCCACCAGCTCCGCCTTCGGGCCCTTGGCGATCATGTCGTCGATCAGCTGGTCGACGATCTCCTGGATCCGCGGACGCATCGCGTGGGTGCGCTTCAGCGTGAAGCCCGGGATCAGCAGCCGGCGCTGGCGGTTGTGTTCGGGGTCGTCGACGCCCAGCAGCGGCGTGCGCCGGCGCAGCAGCCCGACGTAGCGCTCGGACGGCACGGGGAACGCCTCGTTCTCGCTGTCGCTGGACAGCCGCGGGTCCCCCAGCAGCGCCCTCGCGGCGGCGTGTCCGGTCACCGCCCACACCGAGCGGCCGTCGAAGAACCGCACCCGCTTGAGCGGGGCGCCGCCCCGGAGCGGGTCGTAGGCGGCCGGCGGGTGGTAGGGGCAGGTGCGGTCCTTGGGGAACGCGACGGGCTCGGTCATCAGGCATCCTCACGCAGACGGGCGGCGGGCGGCACACCCGCCGCCCGCAGCGTGACCGGCACCGGCTGCGTGGCGCTGAAGCGGGACCGGCCGCCGCTGGCCGAAGCCCCTCCGGACACGGGGTCAGAGTCCGGCCGAGGTGTCCTCGCCGCCCACGCCGGCCCAGGCCTCGGCGATCGCCGCCCACGCCACGTCCTTCCCGGCACGGCCGACCGCGGCGACGACGCGCTGCGCGGCGGCGGGGTCGATGCGCGCCACCTGCCGCACCAGTTCGACCGGCACCGTCGTGTACCTGATCCGGCCGTCGGGCTCGGCGAGCGTCAGCCGTTCCGCGAGGTCGAGGACGAAGCGGACGGCGGCGCCGGGGTTGACCGCGAGGAGCTGTTCCGTGATCCGCTCCCAGGCTTTCGGCGCATTGCGGCTGTCCATGTGCCGGACGATGTGCACGGCTCCGGCCAGGTTGACCGTGGCGGCCGCTCCTGCGGCTTCGGCCAGCATCTCGTCACGCCGGTAGGGGTTGTTCGTCAATCGGGCCATTCGAATCGCCACGGACGGGTCGCCCTTGGCCGCTGCGACGACGACACGCTTGAACTGCCAGTCGTCCTGGATGTCGATCTTCTTCCTGGTCCTGCGGACCATCTTCTCGGCGGCGTCGGGATCGAAGGGAGCCAGGTGCTCGGCCACGCGCAGCACGGCCGTGGCGCCGAAGCGACCGTAGGGTGCCGGATTCCTACGCGTCCGGGCCAGCTCTCTGGCCTCTTCGAACAGGGCTGCGGCCCGCTGTCGGTCGTATGCCGCAACACTGGCCGCGAAACGTGCCAGATCCTCCGCATTCGAGAGATGGTCGGAGTCGTGTGCGCAGGCCAGCGCGTGACGGACGGCGTCGTCCAGCAGTCCGGCGGAACGGACAGGATCGTTGCCGGCGACGACGGCCGCGACACGCAGCAGAGCCTCGGCACGGTCGAAGGAGCCGGGCATCCCGCGGGCGTTCCGTTCCGCCAGGTCAGGTGCGACCGAGGCCAGTGCCTGGCAGACCTTGAGCTGAACCCGCGTGCTGTGACGGTCGAAGTCGGCGGAGGAGGCAAGGCGCGCAGCCGTGCTCGCGTCGCCGGCCAGCACGGCCAGGGCGACAGCGTCCCGGGCTTGCGAGCGCGCGGAGGAGTCGATGGCGACGATGATGCGTTCCGCGTCTGCGGGGTCGTGTCCTGCGACGTGGCCGGCGACCACGGTCAGCGCGCCGGCACGCTGCTTCGGGGTACGCAGGGCGCTCGCGAACCCTTCGGCAGCTGGGGCGTTCGCCGTGACCAGGGCTCGGATCACCTTGGTCAGCAGCCAGTCCTTCGCCGGGTCGATCATGGCGGCCACCCTCAACGCGCCGTAGAGGTCCGAAGGGGCCAACCCGATGGCCACTTCGGCCAGGAACGAAGCCTGGGCGAAGCCGGTGCCGCCTTGACCAGGGCCGTTGACGAGGCGTGCGAGGCGCTCAGCCGTCCGCGGGTGCGTCGTGGTGACCGCGAGCGCGATCCCGCGCACCGCCCGCCCCCTGATGTCCCGGTCGGAGATGTCGCGGGTGAGCGCCTCGGCGGTGTCGGGGTTCAGCACGCTCCATGCCGAGGCGAGGTCCGCCAGGGCATGGTCCAGCATGTTCCGGCCGAACTTCTCGTCGCCGGCCGCCGCGTCACGGGCGCGCCGTTCCGTCTCGTCCAGAAGGCCGGCCGCGTGCTCCGGGTCGAGTGGAGCCCACACGCGGGCGACGGCTGCGATCTCACGGCTGCGGCGACGAGCGCCCCCGGCCAACTCCCGCTCCGCCTCGGTCAGCACCGTGCGAGCCGTGCTCGCGTCACCCTCGGTCAGGGTCCCGGCGATCGCTGCCAGGGTCAGCGCCCGCCGGCCCGCCTCCTCGATGCGGCGTGCCGCTTGCAGCGCCGCTTCCAGGTCCCTTCCGTGCCCGACGGGGCGACGGACGGCGAGCGCCGGTTCACGCAGTTGCACGGCCGTTTCGGCGGCGGTCGGACGCCGGCGCGGCTCCTTGGCGAGCAAGGCGTCCACGAGCACCTCCAGCGCGAAGGAGACCTCCGCGCGCACCGAGCCGACCCGGGGGGCCGGTACCGCGACGTGCATGTGGCGCAGCCCGTCGTGGCTCCGCGAGGTGAACGGCGGGCTGCCGGTCGCCAGGTGGAACAAGGTGGCGCCCAACGCGTACATGTCCGCGGCCGCGTCCACGGGTCCGCCCTGGAACTGCTCCGGCGGCATGTAGGCCGGAGTGCCGATCACCATCCCCGTCTGCGTCAGCTGCGGATCCACCGACTGCTGAAAACGGGCTATCCCGAAGTCGCAGACCTTCACCGTCCCGTCATGCACGAGCATGAGATTGGCGGGCTTGATGTCGCGGTGCACGAGGCCGGCGGCATGCGCGGCGGCCAAGGCCCCGGCGACCTGGGCGCCGTATTCCACGACCTGTCCGAGGGGCATCCCACCGGGAAAGCCGTCCTTCACGACCGTCTTGAGATCACGCCCCCGCAGAAGCTCGAACACCAGGTAGGGGGTGTCCAGATGGCTTCCGACGTCGTACACGGCAGTGATGTTGGGATGCGAGAGCCGCGCCGTGGCCTGCCCCTCCCGCTCGAATCTGCCCAGCATGCGGCGCTGCTGCGTGCCGTCGCCCAACAGTTCGGCCCGTAGCAGCTTCACCGCCACGAGCCGGTGCAGATGGAGGTCCTCCGCCTGCCACACCTGCCCCATGCCCCCGCGGCCCAGCTCGCGCTCCAGCCGGTACCGCCCGGCCAACTCCGTGCCCGTCCACCTCATGCCCGCAACCTTCACCACGCCGCGTGCAGTTCATGCAACGCAAGACGCGCGAGCCGCCGGACCGGTTCGCTACGGCCCGCCGCGGCCGGGAGCGAGGCGTTCGACCGCGACGAGTGCCGCGTCGTCGCCGAGGTGGCCGCCCGCGTACGACCGCAGGTCCGCGCGCAGCCGGTCGAGCAGGGTCGGCGGGTCGTCCCGGGCCCAGGCCGTCAGCCGCTCGGCCAGGGGGTAGAAGGCGCGCGAGTCGTCGCGGGCCTCGACGACCCCGTCCGTGTAGAGCAGGAGCACGTCACCGACGTCGAAGGGGAACGTCGCCACCGCGACGTCGGCGGTGAGGACGTCCGAGAGACCCAGCGGCGGCCTCGCCTCGGCCGTGTCGAGGGGGATCACCCGCCCCTGTCTCAGGAGCAGCGGTGGCGGGTGGCCGCAGTTCACCAGCCGTACCACCGGCTCGCGGTCCGGGATGTCGAGCACCAGCGCGGTGACGAAGGCCTCGTCCGTGCCGTCGGCCGCCTCGCCGGTACCGGGTCCCGAGTCCGGCGCGCTCCGGGGCTCCTCGGCCGATCCGACGCCCTCCTCCAGATGCCCGATCAGTTCCGGCAGCTCGTGCTCGCGGTGGGCGGTGACCCGGAAGGCGCCCAGGACCAGCGACGCCTCGCCGATGGCGTCGAGCCCCTTGCCCCTGGCGTCCCCGATCAGCAGCCGGGTCCCGGAGGCCGTCCGGGCCGCCGCGTACAGGTCGCCGCCCATCTGCGCCTCCTCCTCCGCCGCCAGGTACACGGAGGCGATGTGCAGCGGCCCCGCCCGGTGGGGGAGGGGCCGCAGGACGACGCTCTGTGCCGCGTGGGCGATGGTGCGCAGCCGCGCGAGCCGGTTCTCGTCGCGCTCCCGCAGATGGGCGAAGAAGGTGACGATGACCGAGATCAGAACCAGCGCGACGATCTGGTAGGTGTGGTTGAGGTCGGTGAGGCTCGTCCGCGCGACCGCCACCACCGTCTGTGCCAGCACCGCGACCGCGCCCACGAAGGCCGTCATGCGCGGCCCCGCGAACGAGGCCGTCACCGCGGGCGCGGCGACCAGGAACGGCCCCAGGTGCACCTCGGGCGGCGAGAGGACGTCCACCGTGGTGACGGCCGCGACCAGTGCGAAGGGCACGACGAGCAGCAGTCGTCCGCCGCGCCGGGAGGGGAAGGGGGCGAGGGGCCGCGGGCGGGCATCCATGCGAAAGGCATACATCACGGGACGGCCGATGTCCTGGCGCCGGGCCGTGCGCCACCCCGGGCCGGTGCCCCGCGGCCGCCGGCCGGGAGGAGCGGCCCGTCGGCCGGGAGGAGCGGCCCGTCGGCCCGGCCCCAGGCCGGGGGAGTCCTCGACGGGCTGCCGTCAGACGGCCTCCGAGGGCAGCCAGCCCTGCTGGACCGCGCGGACACCCGCCTCGAAGCGGCTCCGTGCGTCGAGCCGGCCCATCAGGTCCGTCGCGATCCGCCGCGCCGTGCGCTGGGAGACACCGAGCCGTTTGGCGATGGCCTCGTCCGTGTGCCCCTGCGCGAGCAGGGCGATCGTGGCCGACTCCTGCGGGTTCAGCCCGTGCCCGTCCCGCACCACTGCCTCGCCCAGCACCTGGGCTCCCGCCCAGACCGTCTCGAAGAGCGCACACAGCGCGGTGAGCATGCCCTGCCCGGTCAGGACGACCGCCGCGGCACCCGAGTCCTCGCTGTTGACCGGGATGACAGCGGTCGTGCGGTCGGTGATGATCAGCCGAGTGGGCAGGGACGGAACCGTACGGACCTGACCGCCGAGCCGGGTCAGCCAGTGCGCGTAGTCGACCGTGTGCTGGTCGTTGCGGACGCTGCTCAGGTAGACGCTGCGCATCCGCACCCCCCGGCCCAGCAGTTCCTCGTCCAGGGGCCGCGACGCGTCGAGCTGTTCCACCGGCTGGGCGCCGCCCGGGAGGAAGGCCATGACGTCCGTGGCGACGTAGCGCGTCAGCCGGGCGAGCGTTTCGCGGATCGCGTCGATCCCGATGAGGTGTTCGACCCCGGGCGTGGTGGATGCCGGCCTGAGGTCGGCGTACTCCGCGATGAGCTGGGCCGCCATGCTCCGCGACGACTCCAGACGCAGCTGCTGCGCGGCCAGCTCGGCCTGCTGGCGGGCCAGCAGGGCCTCCATGCCGATGTCGGGGGAGACCGCCCGCAGGCCCCCCTCCCGTTCCGAGGAGGGTCGTACGAGAGCCAGCTCGCTCAACACGTCGAGGGCGTCCCGCACCTCTTCCACGGGCCTGCCCACCCGCGCGACGAGTCCGGCTACACCGCTCGTCGGATCGCTCAGCATCGCGCGATAGACCGATTCCGCCACCGGATCAAGTCCCAATGCGGTCAGCATGCTCAAATCCCCCCGAAAGTCCGAGAAACCCCGCCCCCGATTTTGGATCATGCTGCCACAGCAGAGGCTCCCAGGTCAGCGGGATTTCGCCCGGCTCCCACGGGGTGGCCCCTAGGGGCCATGGACCGAACGGGCCATACCGACTTCCTGGCCGGGGAGCCGCCCAGTTGGAAGAGTCGGTTCCATGTATCTCGTCCACACGGGTCTGCGCGCACCGTGCGATGCCTCCGTTCCCACGGACCTGCGCTCACTCATCCGTTCCCGTCTCGGCCCTGACGACGGGATCGAGCACGTCAGTGTCCATCCGCGCGCCCTCCCGGATCCCGTGATCGGCCTGTATCTGTGCGCGGGCAGTCTCAGGGAGGCGGAGGACCGGGCGGCCGGCCTGGTCCGCCTGCTGCTCTCGCGCTGCCCCGAGCTCGCCGGCTGGACGCCGTCGAGGCCGGAAGTGCCCCTCATCGCGGCGGCCTTCGAATAGCGGCCGCTCCTCTTCAGGGCCGCCTCCGCGCCGTCGGTGGCCCGAAGCGGCCAATGCCGTTTCGGGCCAGCCGGATCCCCTTCCGCCTCGTCCGGCCTGCGTCGAAAGTAGTTCTAGCCGGCAGGGAGCGACGCTCCGGGCCGGCCAGGACCGGACAGCGCCACCGCGGGGCGCAGGCCGGTTGAGGACACGAATCCGTCGCTCGAACCGTCAGAAGAGGACACCCCCATGCTCCGCATCCGTATCGCCCAGGCCGCCGCGGTCGCCGCCCTCTCCGCCCTCACCGTGCTCGGTGTCGCCGCTGCCGCTCAGGCCGCTCCGGCCGCTCCGGCCGCCACGCAGGCCGGAGCCTCCACGAACTCCATGGGCTGGTCGTAGAACCGGGACGTCCGCCCTCCCCAGCAGGAGCTCAGGCGAGTTCGCGCTCGTACCAGATGTCCGGTTCCCCGCCGGGGTCGGCCGGGCCGACGGGGACGAACCCCGCCTTGGCCAGCACCTTCTGAGACGCGGCGTTCCGGTGGGCCGTCGCCGCCCGCAGCGTGCGCAGCCCGTGCCGGGCCGCCGCCAGCCGGCACAGCTCCCGGACGGTCGCGGTCGCGATGCTGCGGCCGGCGGTGTGCTGCGCGACCCGGTAGCCGAGTTCCGCGGTGCCGTCCTCGATGTCGACCAGGTTGAACCTGCCGAGTACCGAGCCGTCCTCGGCGACCAGCACGTAGAAGGCGCAGGTTCCCGCCCCCTGCTCGGTCAGCAAGGCGTCGTACCGTTCCGCGAACCGGTCGAAGAAGTCGTCGCCGCGGTCCGGGACCGAGGCGGCGAAGTAGGCGCGGTTCGCCAGCTCGAAGGCCAGGACCGCCGGGGCGTGGTCGACGTGCAGCAGCTTCAGTTCGGGCATGGCCCGACCGTACCGGGACGGTCCGCCGGAGCCGCCGCGTCTCAGCCCCAGTCGGGGCCCGGCGCCCGGTGGAGGGTGATCAGCAGCCGCCAGACGCGTCCCGCGATCTCGGCGGGGGTGGCCTCGATGAGGCCGTGCAGCCAGTCGGCGAGGATCCCGGCGAAGGTCGCCGCGACGGCGGAGGCGATGAGGTCGGGCTCCGGGGCGCCGGCCAGGGTGCGTTCCGCGCGGCTGCGGGCGCGCAGGTCCTGGTGGAGGACGAGGCCGAGCGGTCCGCCGCCCCCGGGGCGCAGCAACTCCCGGTAGAGGCCTCCGTGCCGGGGGAGCGAGCCGAAGAAGGCGGTCAGGGCCGGCGGCGGGACGGCGGGGTCGGGGATGCCGCGCCAGGCGTGCAGGGCGTCGACGGCCTCGCGGACGATCTCGGCGCAGGCGTCGACGGACAGTGCCTCCAGGTCGGAGTAGTGGAGGTAGAACGTGGCCCGGCCGACCCCGGCCCGCCGGACCAGGGCCGCGACGCTGACCGCCTCCAGCGGGCGGCTCGCGCACTCCTCCAGCAGGGCCGTCCGCAGTTTGGCCCGGGTCCGTTCCGTACGGGGGTCTTCCGGCATGCCGCCTACCCTGCCAGCAGGACCGCGCCGAGCGCCAACGCGCCCGGCAGCGCCTGGGCGAGCAGGATGCGCCGGTTGGCCGTGAGCCCCCCGTACACCCCGGCGACCAGCACGCAGCCGAGGAAGAAGACCCGGACCCCGAACCCGGTCGGGTCGGAGGCGAACAGGCCCCAGAGCAGGCCGGCGGCCAGGAAGCCGTTGTAGAGGCCCTGGTTCGCGGCGAGCGGCGCGGTGGCGCGGGCCAGTTCCGCGTCGAACCCCGAGAGCTTGCGGCCGGGTGCCCGCTCCCACAGGAACATCTCCAGGACCAGGATGTACGCGTGCAGTGCGGCCACCAGGCCCACCAGTACGGTCGCGGTCGTCTCCACGGGTAGCCCTCCTGAGTAATCATGGACAGGTGTCCAGAATACATGGACAGTCGTCCAGGAGTCAGCCCGCCGGGGTCATGAGCAGCACATGCCACCGAGCCCGCAGCCCGCAGCCGGGGTCAGGCGGCCGGGGGGACCAGGCGGTTCTCGTGGGCGAAGACCACGGCCTGGATCCGGTCGCGGAGCTCCAGCTTCAGCAGGACCCGCCCCAGATGGGACTTGACGGTCGCCTCCGCGAGGGACAGGACGGCCGCGATCTCGGCGTTGGAGAGGCCGCGGCCGACCTCGACCAGCACCTCCCGCTCCCGGGCGCTGAGCCGGTCCAGCCGCCCGTCGCGGACGGCGGCGGCGGTGCCCCCGCCGGCCAGCTGCGGACGGAAGTCCTCCAGCAGGCGCCGGGTGATCCGCGGGGAGAGCACCGCGTCGCCCGCCGCGACGGCGCGGATCGCGGTGAGCAGCTCCTCGGGCCGGGTGTTCTTCAGCAGGAAGCCCGAGGCCCCGGCGCCGAGCGCGGCGAAGGCGTACGCGTCCAGGTCGAAGGTGGTCAGGATCAGCACCCTGCTCCCCGGTGAGACCTCGACAACCTGCCGGGTCGCCTCGATCCCGTCCGTCCCGGGCATCCGGACGTCCATCAGCACGACGTCGGGCCGCAGCTCCCGGGCGAGGCGGACGGCCTCTGCGCCGTCCGCGGCCTCGCCGACCGCCGCCATGTCGGGCTGGGCCTCCAGGACCATGCCGAAGGCCATCCGGAGCAGCGCCTCGTCGTCGGCGATCAGGATGCGGATCCTCATACGGCGCCCGTCCCGCCGCTGCCCAGCAGGAGCCGGGTCCGCACGCCCCAGCCGCCGCCCGGCAGCGGCCCGGCCCGCAGCGTCCCCCCGTAGGCGGCCGCGCGCTCGCGCATCCCGGGGATGCCGTGGCCGGACGGCGGTGCGGCGCCGGCGGGAAGCGCCGGCCGGGGGCCGCTGTCGGTGACCTCCACGCCGACGCTCCCGGCCGAGCACTCGACCAGGACCCTCGCGCGGGTGCCGGCGGGGGCGTGCTTGAGGGTGTTGGTCAACGCCTCCTGCACCAGGCGGTAGACGGTGAGCTGTGCGGAGGCCGGCACATGGGCGTGGCCGCCGCGGACCTCCAGGCCGGTCGGCAGCCCGGCGGCGGCCATCTGGCCGGCGAGCGCCGCGAGCTGGGCGATGCCCGGCAGCGGGTGGCGCCCGGCGTCCGGCTCGTCGGCCCGCAGCACCCCCAACGAGCGCCGCATGTCGGTGAGGGCCTGCCGGCCCGTCTCGGAGATCTGCAGCATCGCGGCGGTGGCCCGGTCGGGCGACCTGTGCTGCGCGTAGACGGCGGCGTCGGTGAGCGCGACCATGACGGACAGGTTGTGGGTGACGATGTCGTGCACCTCGCGGGTGATCCGGGCCCGCTCCTCGGCGACGGCCAGCAGCGCCTGCTGCTCCTGGTGCAGCGCCTGCCGTTCGGCCCGCTCCTGCACGGCGGCCAGGTAGGCCCGGCCGGTCCGCACGTTCACCCCGAGGACGGCGGCGGCGACCACCGTCGCGGAGAGCGCGACGAACGGGGTCCAGAACGCGCCGTCCGACGCCCAGCGCAGGCAGGCCAGTACGGCCCCGCCCTCCACGACGGCGGCGGCGAGCAGCGTGCCGCGCCGGCCCGTGTGCGCGGCCGCCGCGTACAGGGCCACCAGCAGGGCGACGTCCGCGGGCAGTTGGACGTCCACCAGCCACTGGACGCAGGCCGCGGCCACCACGGCGGCGAACACCGCGAGCGGGGCCCGGCGCCGCCACAGCAGGGGCAGCGCCAGGGCGGCGGTGAGCGCCGCCGCCACCGGCAGTTCCCGGGCCGGGTACGTGGTCGCGACGTTGAGCAGGAGCAGCGCCGGCAGCACCGAGTCCCACACCAGGGGCGGTACCCGGTCCCGGTGGCGCACCGTCACACCCCCCCACACCTCTTTGCCGATCGGCCGTCGTGGGAGGCCCGGCCGGGGCCGCCACCGCGTACAGCCGCAGCGTAGGCCGCCGGTCCGCGCCGCACATGGGCCCGGCGTCGGAACCGCACCGGGCACGGGTACGACCACAGGAGGAGGCCGCCACCTCCCGCGGTCGCAGGCCGGCCCCCGGTCCGGGGTGCGCGGTTGCCACCCCGGTCGCACCGGCGGCCCGCCCCGGCTGCCATCCCGGTCGCAGCCGGCGGCGACCCGGGGCCGATGCGACGGCGCGGGCCCGGCGCCGAGCATGGCGGGGTGACCGAAACCACCCCGGGGCCGTCCCTGCACCTGCCCTTGTCCCAGACCCTCTCCCTGTCCCAGACCCTGTCCCTGCCCCAGAGCCCGTTCCTGTCCCTTCCGGAAGTACTCGTCCTGCTGGGCGCCGTCGCGCTGCTGGTGGCGCGCTGGCTCCCCCCGGCCGCCCGCCGGCCCGGCACCCTCGCGGCCGGGGCGGTCCTCGTACCGTCGGCGATCGTGCTGGGCGTCGTGGGGATCCGCTGGCAGATGCTGCCGGTCCTGGCCGGCGCCGCCGCCGTCTCGGCGTTCGCCCTCCCGCCCCTGCTGCGGCGCCGTACCGGCCGGCCGGCGCGGCGGGCCCGCTGGTGGCTGGCCCTGCCGGGAACGCTGGCCTGCGCCGGCCTCATCGCCACCGGCCCGGTGGCCGCCTGGGCCTTCCCCGTGCCCGTCTTCCCCGAGCCGACGGGCGACTTCGCGGTCGGCACCCGGGTGCTGCAGTGGACCGACCCGCTCCGCCCCGAGGGCTTCACCGCCGATCCGGACGACCGGCGCACCGTCGTCGCCCAGCTCTGGTACCCGGCGCGGAAGAGCCCCGCCGGCGTCCCCCGGGCCCAGTACCTGGGACGCACGCAGGACGAGGCGCGGACCGTCGCCGAGGCCCTCGCCGACGGGGTCGGCCTGCCCGGCTTCCTGGTCGACGGCGTGCCGAGGGCCCGCAGCCGGGCGGTCGTCGACGCCCCGGTGGCCGACGGGGGCGAGCGTTTCCCGGTCGTCCTCTTCTCCCCGGGGTCGGGCGGGGTGCGGTCCCAGAACACCGCCTGGGCGGAGGAGCTGGCCGGCCACGGCTACCTGGTCGCCGCCCTCGACCACCCGTACGACTCCGCCGTCGTCGTCGTCGCCGACGGCCGCACGATCCGCTCCACCACCGTCTCCTCCGGGGACCGCGACAAGGACGAGGAGCTGGCCGTCGGCTGGACCGCCGTCCGGGCCGCCGACCTCGGCTTCGCCCTCACCCAGCTGGAGCGACTGGACCGCGGCGAGACCACCGACCCGCTGACCGGACGCCTGGACACCGGCCGCGCCGCGGTGGCCGGCCACTCCCTGGGCGGAGCCGCCGCCCTCCAGGCGGCCCGCCGGGACCACCGGTTCGACGCCGTCGTCGACCTGGACGGCTACCCCCACGGCCCCACCGCGCCCGCCCTCGGGAAGCCGGCGCTCGCGCTCACCCAGGAGATCACCGCCGGCACCGACCCGCGCTACCTCCCCCGGCTCACCGAGGCCCTCGACCACAACACCGCGACGAGCTACCGGCTCACCGTCCCCGGCGCCGGGCACCTCACCTTCACGGACGGCCCCCTCTACCTGCCGCCGGTGCCCTCGATCGTCGGCACCCTGGGCCGCACCGAGAGCCCGCGCACCGTCGCCGCGGCCACCCTCGCCTTCCTGGACGCCACCCTGCGCGGCCGCCCCGGCGACCCGGCCGACACCCTCCGGGCCTACGGCACGGTCTCGTCCTCAGGGGCGCGGGGCACCGCGGCACCGACCCCCTGACCGGCCTGCCGCGCCCGGGCGCTCAGGGCCGGCGTCCGGCCCAGGCCACCAGACGGTCGATGGCCCGGGCGCCGGGGTCCACGGCCACCACGTCGCCGAAGGGGACCCGCCGGCCGCGGAACAGCGGTGCCGCAGCCGCCGTTCCGCATTTCATCCGCCGTACATGGAACCGGGGTTCCGCTGCGCCTACTCTCGTCGCCATGGCAGCAGGAACCCTCACCTCGCGCCGCCACGTCGACCAGGGCCTGGTGGCCAGCGCCCTGTGTACGGTCGCCCCGGCGCGCTGACCGCGCCCCTTCCCCTACGGGATCCCCACCCGGCGCCCCCGCCCGACTCCCGTGTCTTCCCCTCGCGCGCCGCGGCCTGCGCCGCCGCGCGCCCACGCACCCATGCGCCGCAGCATCCAGGAGGAACGGACACCATGAGCGAGAACAGACGACACCCGGTGAGCCGCCGCGGCTTCCTCGGCGGCGCCGCCGCCGTGGCGGCCACCACGGCCCTGCCCGCCACCGCCGCGCACGCCGCCGCGGCCGGCCGCCCGAACATCCTGCTGATCGTCACCGACGACCAGCCCAAGCACACCGAATGGGCCCTGCCCAAGACCGTGGCCTGGCTCGCGGGCCAGGGAGTGAAGTTCACCAACGGGCACGTCACCACCCCGCTGTGCGCCCCCTCGCGCTCCAGCGTCTTCTCCGGCCGCCACGCCCACAACCACGGCGTGCGCAACAACAAGGCCTCGCACGCGCTCGACCAGAGCACCACCGTGCAGAAGTACCTCCAGCAGGCGGGCTACCGCACCGGCCTGTTCGGCAAGTACCTCAACTCCTGGACGCTGGCCGACAGTCCGCCGCACTTCGAGGACTTCGCCCTCCTCCAGCCCGCCTACGTCGACGCCCAGTGGAACGTCAACGGAACCGTCCAGACGATCAACGGCTACACCACCACCGTCGTCAAGAACCGCACCCTGAAGTTCCTCGACAAGGCCGCCACCGACACCCGGCCCTGGTTCGCCTACGTCACGCCGTACGCCTCCCACGGCCCGCGCACCCCCGAGGCGAAGTACGCGGGCACCGCCGTCCCCGCCTGGAACGGCCGCCCCTCGGTCCCCGAAGCGGACCGCAGCGACAAGCCGGCCTACATCAGGAACGCCACCGGCACCCTCGCCGACGGCCAGGCCATCCGCGCCGAGCAGCTGCGCACCCTGCTCTCCGTCGACGACGCGGTCCAGGCCTTCAAGGACCGGCTCCAGGCGCTCGGCCAGCTCGACAACACCCTCGTCGTCTACGTCGGCGACAACGGCTTCAGCTGGGGCGACCACGGCTGGACCGCCAAGTCCGTGCCCTACCGCCCGGCGCACGAGGTGCCGTTCTACCTCTCGTGGCCGGCCGGGGGCCTGGGGGCGGGCACCCAGGACGACCGGATCGTCGCCAACATCGACATCGCCCCGACGATCCTGGAGGCGGCGGGCATCACCCCGGCGGCACCCCAGGACGGCCGCTCCCTGCTCTCCTCCCACAGCCGCGACCACCTGCTGGTGGAGTGGTGGAAGCAGGGCGCCGGCGCCGGAGGGGCACCCACCTGGTCCTCGTACGTGGCCAAGGACAAGCAGTACACCGAGTACTACGACCTGACGACCGACGCGAACGGCACCGTCTCGGGCACCGGGCAGGTCACGTTCCGCGAGTACTACGACCTCGTGGACGACCCGCACCAGCTCACCAACAAGCTGTACCAGGCCACCCCGGCCCAGGAGCAGGCCCTGGGCATTCCCGCCCTGGCCGCCCAGCTCCACGCCGACCGCACCGCCTGACCCGTACCGCCTCCACCGCACCGCCTCCACCGCACCGCCTGACCCGCACCGCCGGCCGGGCACCCCGCCACCAGGGCGGGGTGCCCGGCCGCCCATCGTCCCCACGGAGCCGACATGCCCGCCTGCTGCACCCCCGGCCACGACCACGCCCCGGTGCTCACCCTCGCACCGCCGCCGCCCCCCGCGGCCCCGCCGTCCCGGGCGGCCCGGCAGCTGCTCGCCCTCCCCGGCGGACGGTTCCTCATGGGCACCGACGACCCCGACGGCTTCCCCGCCGACGCCGAGGGACCCGTCCGGGAGGTGGCCGTGGAGCCCTTCCGGATCGCCGCCACGACCGTGACGAACGCCCAGTTCGCCACCTTCGCCAAGGCCACCGGGCACACCACCGAAGCCGAGCGCTTCGGCTTCTCCTTCACCTTCGGCGCGTTCCTCGCCGACGAGGTCGCCGCCGTGTCCCGCCCGGTACCGGGCGTTCCGTGGTGGCGGGCCGTCGAAGGGGCGTCCTGGCGCAGCCCCGAGGGCCCCGGCTCCCACGTGACCGACCGGCAGAACCACCCCGTCGTCCACGTCTCCTGGAACGACGCCCAGGCCTACTGCGCCTGGTCCGGTACCCGCCTGCCCACCGAGGCCGAATGGGAGTACGCCGCGCGCGGCGGGCTGGAGCAGCGGCGCTACCCGTGGGGCGACGAACTGACGCCCGGCGGCCGGCACATGTGCAACATCTGGCAGGGCGAGTTCCCGGTGCTCAACACCGGCGCCGACGGCCACGTGTCCACCGCCCCCGTGAAGTCCTTCCGGCCCAACGGCTTCGGGCTCTACAACGCGGTCGGCAACGTCTGGGAGTGGTGCTCCGACCGGTTCACCCCCGGCGACGAGACCTCGCGGGCGATGCGCGGGGGCTCGTACCTCTGCCACGACTCCTACTGCAACCGCTACCGGGTCGCCGCCCGCAGCTCGAACACGCCGGACAGCTCGACCGGGAACATCGGCTTCCGGGTGGCCGCCGGTCCCGCGTAGGCCACGCGTTCAGGAGACGGTGACGCGGGCCAGGGCCCAGGAGGTGTGGTCGAAGGAGGTGCGGTCGTTGGCGTCCTCGACCACCAGCCGCAGGACCCGTACGCCGCGCACGTCCAGGTCGACCGCCACGGGACCGCCCGCCGCCGTGAGGACCGGGGTGGTCAGCAGCAGGCGGCCGTCGCCGTACACCTTGGCCCGGGTGGCACCGGCCGTGCTCTGCTTCGCGGAGCAGTCGTCGATGCCGACCAGCGAGGTGAGCCGTACGGCGGCCCCGCCGAGGTGGTAGGCGATGTCGCTGGGCGCGTGGACCCCGAGGCCCTTGGGGTACGCGGTGCCGCCGAAGGAGATCGGCGGGCCGTCCCCGGCGGCGTTCCTGCCGTTCGACGCGTCACGCTCCACCGGCCCCCAGCCGTTCGCGGCGCTGATCCAGGCGAGGTCGGAGAGGTACGAGTCGCGCGTCGGGGCCGGCGGCGGGGTCGGCACGGTCCCCGTCGCCGCGTACCGGACCGGTCCTCCCGGGGCGGTGGCGCTGCCCTCCGCGGTGAGCGTCCACGCCGTCGCGGGGGCGGCGTCCGCGGGCGGGGTGACCCGCCAGGACGCGGCGAGCCGGCCGCCCGCGGGGAGCTGTCCGGCGTCCGTGGCGGACGCGGGGGCCACCGTCCACCCGGCGGGCGCGCGCAGGGCGAGCGCGGCGGAGCTCCAGGGCCGCGAGGAGCCGTTGTCGAGGGTGGCGGTCACGGTGAACGCCTCACCCGGGACGGCCAGGGCGGGCGGCGACAGCCGCGCGCCGAACGGGACGCGCGGATACGGGTCCTTCCAGGAGGACCGCATCAGCGCCACCAGCTCCGCGGCCCGCGCCGGGTACGCGCCGGCGAGGTCGCGGCCCTCACCGGGATCGGCGGCCAGGTCGTACAGCTCGACCTGCCACTTCGCGTCCGGGAGGGCGTGGTCGCGTTCGGGTGCGAAGCGCACGGCCTTCCAGTTCTCCCGGCGGACCGCCTCGGCGAGCCAGGTGCCGCGCTTGGCGTCCTGGGCGTTGGCCCGGCTGGTGACGCCCAGCTCGTCGCGGAACCAGTACAGGTGCCCGTGGCGGGCCGAGTCCGGGCTCCCGGCGAGCAGCGGCGCGGCGGACAGCCCGTCCACGTCGGCGGGGGCGGGGGCGCCGCCGAGCTCGGCGAGGGTGGGCAGGACGTCGGTCAGGGGGGTGGGACGGTCGCTGGTGCCCTGCCGGACCCGGCCGGGGCCCCAGGCGATGAGGGGGACGCGTACGCCACCCTCGTAGAGGTTGCGCTTGTAGCCGCGCAGCGGCCCGTTGGCGTCGAACAGGTCGGGGTTGACCCCGCCCTCCTCGTGGGGGCCGTTGTCGCTGGTGACGAGGAGGACGGTGTCCTGCTCCAGGCCGAGGGCGCGCAGCCGGTCGACGACCTTGCCGACCAGGGCGTCGAACCAGCTCACCTGGGCGGCGTGCCCCTTGTTGGCGGCCGTCCAGGACCGGTCGGCGTACGCGCTGGTGTCGGGGACGTCGCTGGGGGCGTGCGGGACGTTCGGGGTGAGCAGGAGCATGAACGGTTCCGCGGCGTGCTCTCCGATGAACTCCAGGGCGCGCCGCTCCAGCAGGTCCGGGGCGTACACGGCCTTCGCGCCGCCCGCGTTCGCCGGGATCGGCTCCCTGGCGCCGTTGTGCCAGAGGTACTCGGGGTAGTACTGGTGCGCGTGGCCGTGGTCGATGTAGCCGTAGAACTCCTCGAAGCCGCGCGCGGCCGGGTGGCTTTCCTGGCCCGCGGCCTCCGGACCGAAGCCCCACTTGCCGATCACGGCGGTCCGGTAGCCGCGGGCCCGCAGCACCTGGGCGAACGTGGTGTCGGCGGCCGTCAGGGAACCCTGGCCGCCGGAGGAGGGGTTGGCGCGGACGGTGGCGTGGCCGGTGTGGAGCCCGGTGAGCAGGAACCCCGCGAGGGCGCGCAGCCGGCGGCGGTGGAGTAGGCGTCGGTGAACCGGAGCCCCTCGGCCGCGAGCCCGTCCAGGCGGGGGGTGGCGATCAGCTTCTGCCCGTACGCGCCGAGTTCGCCGTAGCCGAGGTCGTCGGCGAGGACGGCGACGAGGTTCGGCGGCCGGCCGCCGGGGGCGGCCGCCGGCTGAGGGGCCGTCACCGAGGGCGCGGCGTGGGCCGCGCCGGCGGCGAGGCCGAGCGCGGCGGTCGAACCGGCCAGGAACGTACGGCGGGTGGACATGGCGGGGTGCTCCTCGGGTGCGCGGGACCGGTCGTTGTGCGCCGATCATGGGCGCCGGGCTCGGCCAGGACCATGCACAGCACATGAAGACCTTGTGACGCCCCGCCCGGCCCGCGCCAGGCCCCCCCGCCCGGCCCCGGACTCCGGCCCCCGCCCGGCCCCGGACCGCCGGAGCTACTCGGCCGACCGGGGCCTGTCAGCGGGCCGTGCGACGATCGCATGCGTGATCGCTTCTCTGGAATCCCTGCTGCCCTCCGGCGGTACGCACACCTCGACCACCTACGCCGACTGGGCCGCCGCCCACGACCCGGGCGCGGCCGGGGCCGCGCGCGACCTGGTCGAGTTCATGAGCGCCGAGCTCGGCCGGTCCTACGACAAGCCCGGCGGCTTCGTGGACACGATGGCGTACCGGGCGCGGCAGCTGCCCCCGGCGCACCTGCCCTGGTTCTGGGACACGGTGGGCCACCGCCTGATCGGGTACGGGAGCCGGGCGGGCGGGCGGGCCTATGCGGCGGCGCGGACGGCCGAGGCGGAGCACGGACTGCCGGTGGATCCCGGCTACCGCCGGGCGAACGCACTGCTGTTCGCGGCGGGCGGGGCCATGCCGGCCAAGGAGTTCGGCGCCCACCAGCGCTTCCTCACCGCGACGCTGGAGCCTGCCGGCGCGCACGCGGAACTGGAGAAGTTCCTCACGGCCTGGGCCGGATCGCGGGCGGACCTGCCGGCGGACCTGGTACGGCGGGTCCGGGCCTCCGCCAAGGCCGCCGGTCACGGGGACGACGAGACCGCGCGGATGACCGGATCGATCCTGGCGGTCACCCGGAAGAAGTCCGTGCCGGACGCCCTGCTGGACGCTGCGTGCCCGGCCCTGGGCACCCATCCGCCGACGGACGCGGTCTCCGCCGGACTGGTGGAGGTGTTCCCGGAAGGCGCGACCGACGGCGGGGCGTGGCTGCGGCTGCTCGACGGCTGCGGCGCGGCCGCGGCGATGGCCGACGGGCGGATCGTGCCGGAAGGCGGACTGCACCGCTGGGTGGGGCACTTCGTGCACATGTACCAGTACACCCGGGCCGGCGGCGGCGGTGTCGCGCGGCAGCCGCTGCCCGGCGAATTCCTCGACCTGGTCGGCGTCCTGGGGCCGCGGCTGAGGGCGGAGGGAAGCCCGGTGACCGTGCACACCACCCGGCACCACTACCAGGGCTTCGACGCGGACGTGCTGGACGCCCTGCTGGCGGCGGGGGTGGCGGTCGTCGACCCGGGCCCGGAGACACGGATGCGGTTCTGGGGCGAGCAGTCCCGGCGCGACATGGCGGCCCTCGCCGCCGACCCGGTGTTCGGCCCCCGGCTGGAGGGCACCGTGCACCAGCACCTGCTGCCGAACTGGCCGATGGCGCGGGTCCGCCGGGCCGGTACGGCCATCACCCTGCTGCCGGGCAACGAGGGCATCGCCCAGGAGGTCGCGGCGCGCGTCGGCAAGCTGGTCGACACCGTCGGCGGCGGGGGCATGGCCGGTGCCGAGGAATCGATGGCGGAGCTGGAGACGCTGCTGGACCGGCCCACGGTGACGGCCCTCGGCGGGATCGTCGACGCCCTCGCCGGAGCGGGTGCGGCGGGCGCGCTGCGGCGTGCGCTGGCCGCCGGCCTGCCGGAGGAACTGGGCTGGCCCGAGCTGGAGTCGGTGTACGCCGAATTCGCGTCGGCCGCGGGCCCCGGCCCCGGCCCCGGTTCCGGCCCCGGCCCCGGCTCCGGTTCCGGCTCCGAGCGGGCCGGCGGACCCCTGCCGGGCGTCGAGGGCGTCACCTCCACCTGGCCGGTGCTGACGGTCTTCGGACGGGACCGGGCCGTGGCCGTCGCCCCGGACGGGGTGCGCGGCACCTGCCGCTTCACGGTGCCCGACGGGGCGACCATGTTCGCGGTCCACTACGCCGGCGGCTCCTTCCTCGTCAGCTGGACCCTGGAACCGAGCCCGTACTTCTGCGACACCGCCGTGTGGGCCGACCGGCCCGACGAGCCCTTCAAACCGGAGCAGTTGCGCGGACTGGTGCCCTTCGGCGGCTCCCTGGACGGGGCGTACGGCTTCCAGTTCGAGACCGCCGACAAGGGCGGGCGGCACTCCGGGCAGCGGGCCCTGCGCCCGGGCGGCCGCGAGGGCATCGACGGCGACGAGCTGCAGCTCGGCGACGGCGCCCGGATCTGGGTCAACGGCGTCTTCAACGACCGGGCGTGGGAGTCGGTCGACCCGGCCTCCGGCGAGCCCCGGGGCCCGGTGCTCCTGCCGGACTTCCCGGGCCGCCCGGCCGGCGCCGGTCCCGCCGCTTCCGCCGCTTCCGCCGGTCCCGCCGGTCCCGCCGGTCCCGCCGCCGAGCCGTCCGAGGCCGGGATGAGCATCGCCAGGGAGGCGCTGCAGCTGGCGCCGCTGCCCGACGGCCTGACCGGCTCCCCGTTGGGCAGCCGGGACGGGCTCGTCGGCACCCGGATCCTGTTCCGCACCCGGCACCGCGACCACGCACCCGACCACTACCTCGTGGAGAGCATCGACGGCCGCAAGGCCCTGTTCGACATCGACCGGGCGGGGCAGGAGCCGTGGGGCCTGTGGGCACCGCCGGAGGGAGCGGTCCAGGACGTGGTGCTCGCCGAGGCGGAGACCCGGACGGGCGTGCGCGCGTACACCGCGGACGGCGTCCTGCTGTGGGAGCTGGACGGGCACGCCTCGCCCCGGCACCCGCGGGTGAAGCCGGTCCGGAAGGCCACCGCCTCGGGCGGCGTGGCCCTGCCGCCCGCGTTCTGGTACCTGCTGCGCACCCGGGACACGGCCGGGTCCCGGGCGCTGCGCGCCGTGGGCCGGGAGACGGCGGAGGCGCTGCTGGCCGCCGCCGGCGCCGGAGCGCAGGCGCTGCGGGCCGCCGTGGCCCGCGAGCTGCCCGCCGTCACCGACCCGGTGCTGGCCGGGGCCGTGGCGGCCGTCGCCGCCCGGGCCCTGCGGGTGGAGGAGCGCCGGCTCGCCCTGCACCGCCGGGTGACCCTGCTCGCGCAGGCGCCGCCCGTCCTGCCGCGCCGGTCCGTGCCGGACGGCGAACTGATGCCCGCGCTGTGCGGACTGGTGTCGTACGGGGAGGAGGACGCGTGGCGGCGCACGGCGGACGTGGCCCTGGCCGCGACGCTGAGCGCACTGGTGGCCGACGGCGCCTGCCTGGCGGGGACCATCGAGGAGGAGGTGCGCCGGCTGTCGCCGCCGGCGCCGCCGCAGGACTGGTCGCAGCTCCTCGGCACGATCGGCGCGGCGGCCTGGCGGGCGGCGGTGGCACCGACCCCGGACGGGGAACGGGCCGCGCTGATCGCCCTGCTGGACACCTGGGCGGACCAGCCGTTCGCCCGGCCGGGCGGCCGCTGGTGGGCCGGGCGCGCGGCCGAGGAGGTCCTGGACGGGCTGCGTACGGGCGGCACCACCGTGGTGTCCGCCGCGGTGCGGCCCGGGAGTTCGCAGTGCTGGTTCGTGGCGGCCGCCGCCGGCGACGGGGCGGACGACCCGGTCCCGGCGGCCGTTCCGGCGGCCCGGCAGGTCCGCGTGGAACGGGACGACGCCGCCCGGCTGCGCGCCCTGATCGCCGCCGTCGAGGAGCACGGCCCGCTCCCGGTGCCCGAGTCGGCGGCCGCCCGGTTCGCCGCGCTGACCGGCGTGCGGCGGGCGGTGGCCCGGCTCGTGGTGGCCGGCCTGGTCGGCCGGTTCGACCGCGAGGAGCAGCGCACCCTGGTGCGCAAGGCCCCCTACAAGGCGACGCCGATGACGGCGGAGGCGTACGAGGCGCTGCGCGCCCGGCTCGGCGGCACGGGCCGCAGGGCCGTCCTGGCGGCGGCCCTGCCGGACGACCCGGCCGAGCTGTGGCGGCCCGGCGGGGTCGAGGCCGCGGTGGAGCGGATGGCCGCGGTGTGGCGGGAGCTCGTGGGCGTGCTGCCCGCCGTCCACGACGAGGCGGCGGACGCCCTGGAGGACGCGCTCGGGCTGTCCGAGGTGTGGGCGCGGCGGCTCGCCGGCGGTTACGGGGCGGCCGCCGACGCCACCGTGGAGGCCGCCGGCTGGGAGCTGGCGGCGACCCCGTACGGGATCGGGGTCGAAGTCCGTGCCGTCCCCCCGGCCGGGCCGGAGCTGCCCTACCGCACCCCGGTGGGCCTCGACCTCGGCCGGATCGCGAGCGCGCTGGTGTGGGCGTGGACGGACCGCCCCGCGGGAGATCCCGCGGTGGCCGGGGCGACGGCCCTGTACGAACGGCTGCGGGCGGAGCTGGACCGCCCCGAGCTGCTGCTGCCGCTGGGCGGCGGGCGCGTCCAGAAGACCTCGGCCGACATCGAGGAGCGGTTCGGGCCCGGACGGCTGCCGGTGGCGATGGACTCCCGCAAGGAGGAGGGGCCCGTCCCGGTGACCGCGTTCGACTCGGGACCGCTGGTCGTGTGCGCGCCCGGCGGAGCCTCCTTCCTGCGTCCGGCGGCCGTCGCCGACCCCGAGGCGTGGGAGCGGGTACGGGAGCTCACCGATCTCACGGAGGAACTGGACCGGGTGGCGCCGCTGGTGGCCGGCGGCGGCCTGGAGCGCATGCTGCGCCGGGCCGCCTCCGGGGCGGTGCCGGCCGGGGCGTACGAAGCGGATCCGCGGCAGTCCTGCCCCGAACTGGTCGCCCGGGTGGGCGACCGGCTGGGAACGGGCACCGACGCGGCCGCGCTCTACCTCCAGCTGGCGACCCTGCCGGCCCCCACCGACCGGAACGTCCGCCGCTGGAACGGCTGGACGACCAAACGGCACGCCGAGGTCCGCACGGAACTCCTCGCCACGGGCACCGTGGTGGAGGCCAAGCGGGCACGAGCCGGCCGGACCCTGTTCATGCCCGGGGAATGGACGGAACTCAAGTCGCCGCACCTGCCCCTGGAGGCGGCCAAGCTGGCCCCGCACGAGGTGCGCCCGCTGTGGGGAAACACCATCCGCTCCCCGTTCGGCCGGATCCTGCCGACGGCTCCGCTCCACGAACTGTTCGCCGCGGCATGGGACCGCCTCCACCCCGAGGACGGTGACGCGCAGCAGCACTGACAGCCGCCCGCGCGCAGCGCCCGGACCACCACCCCGGTGATCCGGGCGGGCCGGTCACTAGGCTTCAGGGCCATGACCAGCGACACCGGTGCCGCGCCGGCCGGCCTGAGCCCCCGAGCCCGGAG
Organism: Streptomyces sp. NPDC004126; assembly: GCF_050275515.1. Taxonomy (NCBI): domain Bacteria; kingdom Bacillati; phylum Actinomycetota; class Actinomycetes; order Kitasatosporales; family Streptomycetaceae; genus Streptomyces; species Streptomyces sp. NPDC004126. Next base: position 76,644 of record NZ_JBNNPF010000011.1, read on the forward strand.
GTTCGTCGAGGTGGACGGCATCCGTCTGCGTCGACAGGACGTCAGACGACACCGCGACGTGTGGACCGGGCACGGGATTCCCGCCGCCGAGGTCGAACGGGCCGCGGCCTTCCAGGACCGCTGGGGCGGCCTCGCCCTTCCGCCGGCCCCGTTCTACGAGGGCGGCCCGCGCGTCCTGGACGCCGACTGCCCCGAAGGGTCGGACGCGGCGGGCTGGTCCTTCCCGGCGGGGGACTGCCGGGTGTCCATGGCCTACGGATTCATGATCGGCCCCGATGGGGCGTTCGGGATCGACGCCAACCACTGGACACCCCTGCACGCGAGCACCGACGGCTGGGTGGAGTCCCTGGCGCTCGCCGCGCACGCCCGCCTCCGGGCCGGAACCGTCACACGGCTCAGGGGCAGTGCCGTCGAGGCGCTGGACCTCGGCGGCTTCGAGCCGGTGCCCGAGGTGCAGGGCGTGACCGACAGCTGGTGGCGGGGCGAGGACTCGCTCGTCGCCGTGTACCGGGGCGAGGCCGTGGGGTTCAACGCCCCGTGGTGCCTCGAAGCCCACGTCTACGGCGGTCTCGACGAGTGAGGCCTCCACGGCGGCGGCCGGCCGGCCGCCTACCGGCCCAGGGCGCCGCGCAGGGTGATCCCGTACCGGGTGCGCAGCCGGCGCAGCTCCCAGACGGACAGGGCGCTCACCGACAGGGGCGCCCCTGCCAGGAAGAGGAACCACACGCCCTGCGGGGCGTTGACCGGTGGCCCGTCGACGGCCTGGAGGACGGACATCGCCACGACGACGACCGGCGACAGCAGGGGCGGCAGCACCTCGTGGACGTCGGCGGTCCGGAAGGAGTGGTGGACGCACAGCACCGAGGACGCCAGGACGAAGGGCAGCAGGAACAGGGAGGCCAGCCCGACGGGCAGGCTCAGGGCGAAGCCGACGTCCCCGATCGCCCTGAACACCGGGTCGTGCAGGTCGCTCCTGAAGGCGAAGACCAGCAGGGCCGCCGCGCCCAAGAGCACGCCGAACGCCGTCAGCGGGCCGCGCAGCCGCCGGCGGTACCGGTCGCGCAGCGGCGGCCGGGCCGCGACCACGAAGGCGCCGACGACCAGAGGTCCCACGACCATCAGCACGGCGGCGGCGAGCAGCATCTCGGAGAGCTTGTCGTCGATGACGTCCTTGGCCTCCTGGCGCAGCGAGTACGCGTAGAACAGCCAGGCCGTGGCTCCCAGGCCGATGCCCGTACGGGCCACCTGGGCCCGGGACATGGCGGGGTCGGCCAGCCGGTCCTCGCGTCCCGGGCGCTGGAAACGGGCGGCCGCGACGAAGGGGGCCATCAGTGCCGTCACACAGCCGTGGCGCCCCGTCCGCTCCCGGCCCGCCGGCGGCGGCGTCCCGTACGGCGGGGCGCCGGTCCGCCCCGCCGGAGCCCAGCCGCCCGGCTGCCCGCCCCGCCCGCCGTACCCGCCCCGCCCGCCGTACCCGCCCCGCTGTGCCATCCAGTGCCCCGTCCCCCGAGTTGATCATGATCGAATGGGGACTGTACCGGCAGCATCCCGGCCCCCGGCCGCCGGGTTCGCTATCGTTCGGCCGGAGCGAACGGGGGTGGGACGTGGCGACGGTCGCCGTCACCGGGCACATGCGCATCGATCCGCAGAGGTCGGCCGCCATCGCCGACTGCCTGCGCGCCGTCCTCGCGCGCTCGTCCGCCGACGGGCTGACCGGCCTCTCCTGCCTGGCGGAGGGGGCCGACGCCCTGTTCGCGGACCTCGTCCTGGAAGCCGGCGGCCGGCTGGAGGTCGTCCTCCCGTCGCACGACTACCGCGCGAGGATGGTCGCCCCGCACTACGCCGCACACTTCGACCGCCTGCACGACGCCGCGGCCGCCGTGACGGTCATGCCGGGCAGCCTTCGGTGTCCCTGTCCCGGCTGATCGCGGCGGCGAAGACCGACCAGCCGAAGGCCGCTACTACCGGCTGACGGAGTCCGTGGCCGGAGTGCCGGTGCCGGTGCGGGGGGTCTTCGCGCTGCCGACCGGCAACGGCTCGGCGGTCGACATCGAGGATCTCGCCGTCGCGGACCCCGGCCTGCCCGGCTACGTACGCGGCGCCGCCGGCCCACAGGGACCGGCTGGCCCAACTGGCGCCACCGGCCCGGCCGGCGCCCAGGGCCCGAAGGACGACACGGGGGACACCGGCCCTCAGCCGCCGCTCGGCGCCGCGGGGGCCGGTGCGGGGATCGCGCTGCGCTCCACCGACCCGACGACGACTAATCCCAGGACACCGGCCGCGCATGCAGCCGACCACTCGGCCGGCGGTACGGACCCGGGTCGCGCTCACCCAAGCGCAGATCACCGGCCCGGCTGCCGCGCTGGCTGGTCTGCTGCCGCTCTCGGGCGGCATCATGACCGGCACCCGCACCAACAACGTGGCCTCAGAGGCCACGCCCGCAGTCGGCGGCGGGGTCACTGGCGACACGTTCGACCGGTGGCGGGTTCTCGCCAATGGGACCCTGGAGCTGGGCCCCGGCAACGCGGCGCGCGACACCAACTTGCGGTGCTCCGCGGCGAACGAGCTCACCACGGACGACGCGCTCGTCGTCGCGCTGATGTTCCGCCACATGGGCAGCTTGCTGGGTGTCTACTGGGCCGCTGCCGTGGCCAAGCCCAGCGTCACGGGCAGCCGAGGCGGGAACGCGGCGGTCGGCTCACTGCTCACCGCGCTGAGCACCCTTGGTTTCATCACCGACAACACCACTGCCTGAGGCACTGGCCGACCTTGCCCCCTCTCGCCTGCGGGCGTGAGGGGGCGCTTCCGTGCGTCCGGGGCCGCGAGTGCGTGCTCCGCCCTACGAGATCACCATGCCCAATCCGCCAGTTGGCCGGTACGGTGCTGGTAGCTGAGGTTCAGAACGGAGCCCATCATGCCCTCGTGGTCCGACTACAGCACGGGCGAGCGCATCAAGATCCTTCGGGGGAAGCAGATCTCCCAGGAGCAGCTTGCCGCCATGACCGACCTCGCACCGGCCACCATCCAGGCAGCCGAGCAGGACCGGCGCCTCACCCTCCAAACCCTCATGAAGATTTCTGCCGCCCTCGGCGCGGACATCTCCGTCATCGAAGGCCAGCAGCCACCCCGCCGTGCCATGGACCAGGACGATCGCACGATGGTCCGCGCGCTCTCGGCGGCCGTCCACGACACAGCCGCTGGCATTCTGCCCGAGGCCGCCGAACCCGCCACCCTCGACGACCTTCAGCGCGCTACCGACCGGTGCTGGCACCTGTATTGGAGGGGCCGCTACACCGAGGCCGGGGCGACCGTTACGCCGCTCCTGGTGGCCGCCGCAGCCACCCTGAGAGATCGTCCCGCCGGCGACCAGAGCCCTGCTTGGGGGGCCGTCTCCGACGCTTACCGCATCGCCGCCTACGTGGCCAACCTGGTCGGCGTGCGGGACCTCGCGTACGCGGCCATCGGCCACGCCCGGAACGCGGCGGAGAAGAGCGACGACGGATTGCGGCCGGCGCTGGTCGACTCGGGCCGTGCCTGGGTCTACCTGCGTGACGCGCGCCTGGAGGACGCCGTGCGGCTGGCGGAGAAGGCGGCCATGGACATCGAGCCGCGGTTCTCCCGCGCGACGCCGGACGAGCTGACCGTATACGGCAGTCACGTCAACTTCGCGGCCGTGGTCGCCTCGCGGAAGGGAGACAAGGCGCGCGCGGCGGACTACCTGTCGCAGTCCAACGCAACAGGCGCGCGCATGGGCGCGGAGCACCGGGCTCACGGGACCCTGTTCGGTCCCGTCACCGCGACCACTCAGGCCGTCGGCATCAACGTGGCGATGGGCCAGACGGGGAAGGCGCTGACCCTCATCCAGTCCATCACCGAAGGCGAGGACGGGGACACCGCCCGGCTCACCGAGGCGGCCCGGAACCGCTACGCGATGGACAAGGCCATGGCGCAGGCGGACGCCAAGATGTGGGACGCCTCGCTCACGACCCTTGAGGATGCGCTCCGCGCGTCTCCGGAGTGGGCCCGGCATCAGACCCTGCCCGGCGTGATCGCCGAGAAGGTCGGGCGGCAGTCGAACGCCAGACTCGCCCGCGTCTCAAAGCTGATCGGCGTCCGAACGCCTGTGGACTCCGGGTTCGCGGCGGCGGACCGACGCACGGCGCTGTAGCTCTGACGGCTCGTACGAACACCACCGGTTTGCCGTTCAACGGTCCTACGCCCCGTGCGAGTTGGGCGCCCACTCGGCGTCAATGTCGCACGGGGCGTTTCTGTTGCTGACCATGCGTCAGCGGGACCCTCTACACCATGAACCGAAGCCCCCAGACCCGCGAGCGGCGCCGGAACATCGCGGACGGCGCCCTCGGCCTCACCCGCGTCAGCGTTGCCGTCTACGCCAACCTCACCGACGCCTCGGGCCTGCCCCCCTACAGCGTGCTCGACGCACTTCGACGGTACGCCGAGGCCAGAGACTGGACGGTCCGCCCCGGCGCGATCCTCTGCGACGTCGGCCCCGCCAGCACACCCCGGGAGGAGCGTCGGGTCTGGCCGAGCCTCGCGCAGCTCATCGAGGACCGGCAGGTGTCCGGCCTCGTGGTCCCCACCATCTCCCACCTCGCTTCCGGCCCGGCTGCGCAGGACCGCTGGAAGAACTGGCAGAGCCAGCGCGGCATCTTCGTCGTGGTCCTGCCCGACGCCCTGACAGCAAGGACCGGCTCGTGATCGGGAACGAGGCTCGGGACGTGCTGGGCCTTGACACTCCTGACGAGCCCGGGTCCGGGCTCGCCGAGGTTCCGCCGCCCAGCGCCGACCTCCTCGCCCGCGCGCAGGCCGGCTGGCAGCGCTTCGTCCTCACCGCTCGGGAGATGTCGGATGAGTGAGTGCTACGAGTACGTGCCGCACCGTCTGCTACGCCAGCGCGTCCGGGACATCGCGTCCGGTGTCGAGGGCGAGCTGATGGCCGTCATCAACGAGAACGTCTCGGACACCGGCATCGAGCACTGGACGGAGCTGGCCTACATCCGTGGGGCGTCCGGCCGGGAGTTCACGACCGCCGTCGACAACGTCATGCCGGCCATGGGCCAGTGACCGCGTTGCCGCCAGCCGGTCCGCACTGGCACGCCTACGCCTACACGGGCCAGCGCGGGCACCTACCCGACTACGAGCGGGAGGTACACCTCGACGCGGGAGGCTGGCTGCGCCGCCCGGCGGACGGGATCGCCGCCACGCTGGAGACGCCCGAGGAGGCCGAGGGCGGCCACGCGAGCGCCCTGCTCAATCTCCGCATGCAGCTCTACGTCGAGCACTCCCCTCCGTGGGCGTTTTACATCGACCGGCACGGCCGGCACCTGGCGCGCTACCTCGCACCGTCCCCCCACCCGCACAGGCCAGGCCGTTCGAGCGGGAGAGTCCCCCGCCGCCGTGCCCGCTGTCCGAGCCCACTCCCTAAGGCCCCTGGCCGGCCGCGCGAAGTCGGCGCCCTCATTCTCCCGGCCCCGCCCGGGCCCGGGTTCATCCACCGATCGGAGTCCCATGTCCATCACCTACTCCACGCCTGTCGCCCCGTGGGGCAGCAGTCGCCTCGCCCCGTACGCCACCACCGTGCAGGTTCCGCACGCCTCCGTCACGATCGACCCCGACACCCAGCTCGGCATCTACCGCGACCGGAACGGCCGGACGGTCGAGATGGGCCAACACGGCACCGCCAGCGCCACCGGCACCACCCAGACGACCAGCCCGGACGGACAGCCGGGCGCCACCGACCAGAGCACCGACCAGGACGACCAGCAGGACTGACGCCATGACCGAGAAGAGGCCGGTCCTGGTGGCCACTGAGGCGGACGACCCCACCGCCGACAGGGTCATCACCCACCTCAACCAGCGAGATGTGCCGGTGGTGAGGTTCAACCTCGCCGACATCGGCGACGGCCTGACGGTCTCGGCTCGGTACGGCACCCGCTCGGCCCACACGGCCGGGCGGGTGCTCACCCTGCTCACCCCATCGAGAGCCGCCCGCCTGGATGACGTACGGGCTGTGTACTGGCGCCGACCAACCTGGCCGACCTTCCCCCACCTGGGCCCCGACGATGCTCGATTCGCCGCCGCGCAGACGCGCCACGGACTCGGCGGCGTCCTACACGGCCTCGACGGCCTGCTGTGGGTGAACCACCCGGCGCGGAACGCCGAAGCCGACTACAAGCCCCACCAACTGGGTCTCGCCCAGCGCCTCGGCCTCGCCGTGCCACCCACGCTGATCACCAACGACCCACCCGAGGCCCGAGAGTTCGTCGCGGCGCATCCGAAGGTGATCTACAAAACTCTGCGGTTGACGTCCTACCAGCGAGACGGCGTGCGCCTGGCGCCCTGGGCCGAGCCGGTCTCCGCTGATGAGATCGACGACCGTGTCCGGGTCGCCCCACACCTCTTTCAGGTGTGCATCGACAAGACGTGCGACGTCCGTGTCTTGATCGTGGGCCGCCATGTCTTCGCCGTACGCATCAAGTCCGATCTCCTGGACTGGCGGCGGGACTACTCTGCCCTGACGTACTCGGTCGTCACCCTGCCCGCCCCGCTGGAGACGGCCCTGTTCGCCTTCCTCGACGTCTTCGGCCTCGCGTCCGGAAGCTTCGACCTCGCCGTCGACCGCGACGGAGCGCACTGGTTCCTGGAACTCAACCCCAATGGTCAGTGGGGGTGGCTGGAGGAGTGCTCTGGGCTTCCCATGGCGGCCGCTTTCGCTGACCTGCTTGCCCGAGGAGAAACCCCTTGATCGACACGAGCCCCCATCGTCAGGCCCTGGCCGACCGCCTCGAAGCGGCAGGCTCCATCCGCACCCCCGCGTGGCGGAAGGCCGTCGAAGCCGTCCCCCGCGAACTGTTCCTCAACCCGGGCGTCTTCCTACCCGCTGGAAACGGGCACTGGCGACCCGTGACCGCGGCCGACACAGACCCGGCCGAGTGGGCCGAGATCGCCTACTCCGACCAGTCCCTCGTGACGCAGCTCGACAACCACCTCACCGCCGACCAGGCGCCGAGCCCGGTCCCCGGCATCCCGACGTCGTCCTCCACGGATCCGAGCCTTGTACTGGAGATGATCGAAGAGCTGGAGGTCGAGGACGGGCACCGGGTGCAGGAGATCGGCACCGGAACCGGCTACTCCTCGGCGCTGATGTGCCATCGCCTGGGCCAGGACAACGTCACCACAATCGAGGTCGACCCGGGGGTGGCCGCCCGCGCGGACGCCGCCCTGGAGGCCGCCGGGTACTCCACCTGGACCGTAACGGGGGACGGACTCCTCGGCCTGCCCCGCCGGGCCCCGTACGACCGGGTGGTCGCCACCTGCGGCGTCCGGCGGATCCCTTACACCTGGGTCCGGCAGACCCGCCCCGGCGGGGTCATCCTGGCCACCATCGGGTCGCTGACCACGGGGACCGGGCTCGCCAAGGTCACGGTGCGCGAGGACGGTACGGCCGACGGGAGGTTCATCTCGCACGCGAGCTTCATGCCGGCGCGTTCGCAGGCCATCAGGCCGATCGCCGGAGACCTCTCCTCGCGCGTGGCGTACGCCGACAGTGACCGGCGGGCCCGCGTCGCCCCGACCACCCTCGACGAGCTCATGCCCGCCTTCCTGGCCCAGCTGGCGGCTCCGACCGCCCAGGTTCTGCGCGTACAGGACAGCGACGGCCGACCCCGCGTCTACCTCTTCGACCCGAACCAGGAGAGCTTCGCCGAGCTCGTCCAGGACGGCGACGAGTGGACCGTCCGCCAGGGCGGACCCGTCCGCCTCTGGGACGACGTTGAGCGGGCACTCCTGGGATGGGCAGACCACGGGCGGCCGGACGTCACCAAGGTCCGGCTAGCGATCACCGAGCGGGGGCACACGTACGGCCTGGGGAGCGCCCCCGAGCTGCGCTGGCATCACCCGGTCTGCTGACCGCAGCACGCAGCCCCGGTCGGCACCCCTCCCGCCGGCCGGGGCCCTCGGCTACCGCTCAGCCGTCTCCTTCAGCCACCCGCCGAACCACGCCATCAGCTGGAAGCTGCTCTTCAAGCCGAGCCGATCACGAGCCTCCCTCACAGCCCGCTGAACCATCCGGTCGCTGACCCCCAGGCGCCTACCCGCAGCCTCTTGGGAGTCGCCGGCCTGTAGCCGTTCGAGGACGTCCATTTGCAGTTCGGTGAGTACGACCTCGTCCTGCCGTACCGGCAGGCCTCCGCGCGGGCCTACAGCGCCGCCAACCGCGTGCTCCTGGGCCGGGCCGACCTGCTGGTGGCGGTGTGGAACGGCCTGCCGGGCCGCCCGGGCGGCACCGCGGACACGGTCGCCGCGGCACGGGCCGCCGGTCTCCCCGTCGAGGTCGTACCGGCTTGACCCGCCGTCCGCGCGCGCCCCGGCCGGGCTGCGGGCACGGCCCGGCAGGCCGCCCGCCCTCCCGGCTCGGCTCCTCCGTACGGGCGACGGCGGGCCCGGGGACGCCACCGGTTCGGACGGGCCGGGGTGCCGGATCGGCCGGCGATCCCCAGAGTGGGCCCTGAGGACGCACGGCCGCCACCCGGGGCGCAGACGCCAAGGGCCGGATCGTGCCGGTGCAGCGCAGCGCCCGGGCGCGGACGAGTAAGGACCCCCATGACCCAGCCCGTCCAGCCGGCGCAGCCACCCGCGGACCACGTCATCGTGCTGTTCGGCGCCACCGGCGACCTCGCGCGGCGCAAGCTGCTGCCCGGGCTGTTCCACCTGGCACGGGCCGGGCTGATGCCCCGGCGCTACCGGATCGTGGGCACGGCCCCGGCCGCCGGGGCCCCCACCGACGCGGAGTTCCGCGCCCACGCGCGGCAGGCAGTCGCGGAATTCGGCCGATCGCGGCCCGAGGGCCCGCAGTGGGAGGCGTTCGAAGCCGCCCTGTCCTTCGGCGCGGCCGACACGGGAGCCGCGGAACCCCTGCTGGCGGCGGTACGGGAGGCCGAGACCGCCCTCGGCGGCCGCCCGCGCCGGCTCTTCCACCTCGCCGTGCCCCCCGTCGCGTTCCGCTCGGTCATCGCCCTGCTGGGCGACACGGGGCTCGCCGAGGGAGGCCGGGTCATCGTCGAGAAGCCCTTCGGCACCGACCTCGCCTCCGCCCGCGCGCTCAACGCGGCCATCCACGCCGTCTTCGACGAGTCACGGGTGTTCCGGATCGACCACTTCCTCGGGAAGGAGGCCGTCGACAACGTCCTCGCGCTCCGCTTCGCCAACGGCCTCTTCGAACCGCTGTGGAACCGCGAGCACATCAGCCACGTACAGATCGACGTGCCCGAGCGCATCGACATCCAGGGCCGCGCCCGCTTCTTCGAGGGCACCGGCACCTTCCGCGACATGGTCGTCACCCACCTGTTCCAGCTGCTCGGCTTCGTCGCCATGGAACCCCCCGTCGCCCTGGAAGGGGACGCGCTGCGCGACGAACAGGCCAAGGTCTTCCACAGCATGCGCCCGCTGGACCCCGCCCACGTCGTCCGGGGCCAGTACACCGGCTACCGCGAGGAGCAGGGCGTCGACCCGGCCTCGGACACCGAGACCTTCGCGGCGCTGCGCGTCGGCATCGACAACTGGCGGTGGGCGGGGGTCCCCTTCCACCTCCGCACGGGCAAGGCCCTCGCCGAAGGCCGGCACGTGGTGACGCTCGGCCTGCGCGAGCCGGTCCTGCGGATGTTCCCGCTGGACGCCCGGGCCACCGCCGGCGGCCGGAGCAACGCGCTGGTCATCGACTTCGGCGACCCCGGCTCGATCACCGCCCGCTTCCTGGCCAAGGAACCCGGGCCGTCGATGCGGCTCGCCGACGCCGCCATGGTGTTCGACTACCGCACCTCGTTCGCCGCGCAGAACTCCCTGGAGGGGTACGAGCACCTCCTCCTGGAGGCCATGCGGGGCAACCAGGCCCTGTTCACCCGGTCCGACGGCGTCGAACGCCTCTGGGAGGTCGCCGCCCCCCTCCTCGACGCGCCCCCGCCGGTCGAACCGTACGCCCCCGGCAGCTGGGGCCCGGACGGCATCGAAGCCCTCGTCGCCCCCTACCGCTGGCACCTGCCCGACCGGGGCGCGACGCCCTCGTCGTAGGTACCGGTCGGCCGGTCGCCGGTCAGTCGCGGTACACGAGGACGAACTCCCCGTACGGGTGGGTGCCGTGGCCGTCCGCGGTCTCGTCGAGGGCCCTGCGCAGGGTGCGCAGATGGTCCACGGTGAGCTGGAGCGGCGGCTCGTCCGGCTGGTGCACGGTGCCGCGGGGGTAGTCCTCGCCCGGCGTGGTGGTCATCTCGACGTGGCAGCCGAGGACATGGCGGACCGGCCGGGTGGCGCAGAAGTCGAGCAGCCGGTCGACGGTGGCCGAGTAGGCCGCCCGGTCCTCGACGTAGAGGCGCCCCGGGTAGAGGGAGTCGCCGGTCAGCAGGAGGCCGGTGTGCCGGTCGTGGAAGACCAGCGCCGCCCGCTGGTGGCCGGGGCCGGGGATCAGGTCGACGATCCGCCCGCCCAGGTCCAGCGTCCCGGCGCGGTGCGGCCAGTCGGCGAGCCCGAAGGCGGCCGTGACCTCGTCCAGTCCCGGGCCCACGACCGTGGTGCGGGGCCGGTCCGCGAACTGCCGGTCCGCCGCGATGTGGTCGCCGTGCCCGTGGGTGTGGGCGACCAGCAGCGGGTACTCGGGCCTCGGATGGCGTTCCAGCCAGTCCGCGACGAGCCCGTCGACCGTCTCCCGCAGGGGGAAGTGGTCCGGGTCGGCGGACGCGCCGGTGTCGAGGAGCAACGCCCGGTCGTTGCCGAAGAGCAGGAAGAGGAAGGGGGCTTCGAAGTGCACGGACATGTTCTGGCGCAGGAGCACCGTGTGCTCGGAGTAGGCGTGGACCTGGATCTCCGGAGCGGGGTCGTGCTTGGGGGAGGGCCAGCCCGCGTGCCAGACGACGTCGAGGCTGCCTTCGACCGGAGCGTCCCGAAGAAAGTCGATCACGGTGCCAACCTACCCTCGCGGCGCTGCCCGGGGAACGGCCTCAACTCCCGGGGTGCCCCTCGTACGAGCGGACGAGGCGGGCAGCCGTCGACCCAGCCCGACTCGCGCAGCGCGGAGGCGAGTTGCCGGGAGCACGCGAGCACCGCCTCGGCGGGGTCGGCCTCCGCCGCCAGGGCGGTGCGCAGGATCGAGGCGAACTCCTCGCTGCTGTGCCGGATCGCGGCCACTCCGACGGCCTCCTTGCCGCCGGGGAAGAAGTGGTAGACGGAGCCGAGCGTGGCCCGCGCCTCGCCCGCGATCTACCGGCTCGCCATGGGCATGGCCAGCGTCGAGCACGTCCTGCACACCCACGCCGACGCCGGCGTCCGGAACCGGCGGGTGGCCTGCGGTGCTGCGGTCACGTCGGGGCAGGGCAGGGCATGGCACGGCCGACGGCCGGGACGCCCGTTCGGCGCTGAAGAGATCCGGCCAAGCGAAGCACCCCTCGGCGCGCCTGTGCGTCTTGTGCGGTCGTCTCCCCTTCGATGGTTGCCCACCCTCCCGCACCGGACAGGCGGCTCCATGACGTCCCACTCCCTGCGGCCCTCCCGCCGCGGCGTGTTCTCTGCCGCGTTCGCGTTCGGAGCCGCCACCCTCCTGCCCGCCGCCGCCTCGGGCGCGGCCCGCGCCGCCACCGGCCCCCGGCGGTCCGGCGGGTGGGACGGGGCCACGACGCCCACGATCACGGACTGCGACGGCTGGGGTGCCCGCGAGGCGTCCGAGGAGGTGGTGGTCCTCGGCACGCGCCCCGAGCGGATCATCGTGCACCACACGGCCTCGGCCAACGTGACCGACTACTCGCGGGAGCGGGCCCAGGCGCTGGCCCGGGCGATCCAGAGGTTCCACATGGACACCCAGGGCTGGATCGACACCGGCCAGCACTTCACCGTCAGCCGCGGCGCGTTCGTCCTGGAGGGCCGCCACCACAGCCTGGCGGCGCTGGAATCCGGGGGCCGGCTGGTGCGGGGCGCCCACTGCGTGGGGCAGAACAGCGTGGCCATCGGCATCGAGAACGAGGGCACGTACACGACCGCCGAGCCCCCCGCGGCACAGTTCTCCGCCCTCGCCGACCTGTGCGCCCACGTCTGCCGCCGCTACGGCGTCTCCCCTTCCGAGATCTACGGACACCGGGACTTCAACAGCACCGCCTGTCCCGGCGACCGGCTCTACGCGATGCTGCCGCGGCTGCGCCAGGACGTGGCCCTGAGGCTGGGAAGCACCCAGCCCGTGGAACAGCCCCGCTGGCCGGTGAACCTGCCCGTCGACTGGTCCGCCGACCCGGCCGCCGCCGCCCGGTCCCTCGCGGAGTACCTCCCGCCGGGACTCCTCGACCCGCTCCGAGCCCGCTGACGGGCAGCCGGCAGGGCCTCGGCCGACGCCGCAGAAGGTCTGCGCGAGCGCGTACCAGACCGTGGACACGGCCCTCCGGATCGAAGCCCCCGAAACCTGCCCTCCCCGGAGGTCAGGGCGGGAGCGCACGGGCCGATCGGATCAACCCGTGACGGGCAGGCACTCGGAGAGCAGGTCGACGATGTCACGCCAGGCCCGCTGGGCGTGCCGTGGGTGGTAGCCGACGCCGGGAGGCGTGGGGTGGTCGACCGGCGGGTGGTGGAAGGCGTGCAGGGCTCCGCCGTAGACCACGAGGCGCCAGTCGACGCCCGCGGCCTGCATTTCCGCGGTGAACGCGTCCCGTTGCGCGGGCGGCATGATCGGGTCTTCCGACCCGACCCCGGCCCATACCGGGCAGCGGATGCGTGCCGCCTCGCCCGGCCGGCCCGTGGTCACGGCGTTGACCGTCCCGATCGCGCGCAGGTCGACGCCGTCGCGGCCGAGTTCCAGTGCGACCGCGCCCCCGGTGCCGTAGCCGATGGCGGCGGTCCGGCGGGGGTCGGCCCGTGGTTCGGCACGCAACACGTCGAGCGCGGCGTGGCCGATGCCCCGCATCCGGTCGGGATCGGCGAGCAACGGCAGGCAGCGGGCCAGCATTTCCTCCGGGTCGTCCAGGTAGCGTCCGCCGTGGAGGTCGAAGGCCAGCGCCACGTACCCCAGCTCGGCCAGGGCCTCGGCCCGGCGGCGCTCCACATCGCCGAGCCCCATGCCCTCGGGTCCGATCAGGACCGCGGGCCGACGCCCGGCACCGGCCGGGAGCGCGAGGTGCCCGACCATCGTCAGGCTGTCGGCCGGGTATTCGACCGTACGGGTTGTGACCGTCGTCATGCGACGCGACGGTAATGGCCGTCGAGCCCGCTCGGACCGGTGTTCACTGATGGCAGACGGCGGTCTGTCCCGACTGCATCACCCGGACGCATGAGCGGATCAGGCCGGCCCTGTCGCCCGGCGGCGTTCGGCGTGGCGCGCGACCCGGGCGCGGTTGCCGCAAGACGGCTTGCACCAGGCCTGTCGCCCGTGGCTCCGCAGGAAGTACCGCACGCAGCGCGGCGCCGAGCAGGAGCGGAGCTGTTCGCGCTGCGGCCCGGCCAGGAACTCGATCGCGGCCCGGGCCAGCGCGGCGAGCACCCGGTCCCGCACCCCGGGCTCGGAAGCGGCCCCCGCCCCGGCCCCGGACGCGGCGGCAGCCGGGTGCAGGGCTGCGGAGGAAGGTCCGGCGGCTGGCCAGGCCAGCTGCGGAACGACGGGTTCCAGTGCCGCCGCCGCGTTGAGCGCGGCCACCGCCTCCGCAGCCGGCATCAGCCGGCCGGCGTCCGCCGCGCTCGGCGGCGCCGGGCTGACCGCGCGGGCGAACAGGGCCCGCACCGCCCTTCGCAGCCCGGTGACTTCCTGCCGCAGACGCTCATCGACCGGCAGTCCCGTCGGCAGACCGCCCGGCAGCAAGTCCGACTGCTCGTTCAGCCAGACCGCCAGGCCCTCGACTCCCGCCAGGTCGTCCGCGACACCCCCCGCCCCGTCGTGCCGGATGGTGCTTGCCAGCTCCAGCGCCAGCCAGCGCTCCACAGTCGTCTCCGCTCTCACGCCCTTGCCCGCTTCCCTCCGTACACCTTAGGGTCAGCCTCGCTAACGGTAAATGAAAAAATTCCATTAGGGGGAGCTGGAATGACTCTGCTGCTGGCCCAGATCAGCGATCTGCACCTGGACGGCACCCCGCGAGCCACCGCACGCGCCGCGCGCGTCCTGGAGCACCTGCGGAGCCTGGCCCGGCCCGTGGACGCCCTGCTGGTCACCGGGGACATCGCGGACCACGGAACCGAGGCCGAGTACGAGGAGGCCGCCCGCCTGCTCGACCTCCCGTTCCCGGTCCTGACCTGTCCCGGGAACCACGACATCCGGCCGGCCTACCGCAAGGCGCTGCTCGGGGAGGCCCCCGCCGAGGGGCCGGTCAACCGGGTCCACCACATCGGCGCCACCGCCGTCCTGATGTGCGACACCACCGTCCCCGGCCACGACCACGGCCTGATCGACACCGAGACCGCGCAGTGGATCGACGCGACGCTCGCGGGACTGCCGGACGGCGTTCCGGCCCTGCTCGCCTTCCACCAGCCGCCGGTGGACGTGTACCACCCGCTGCCCGACGCCAGCCGGCTGGAACAGCCGGAGCGGCTGGCCGCACTGCTCGACGCGCACCCCCGGGTGGCCGCCGTCCTCACCGGCCACGCCCACACCGCCGCGGCCTCGTCCTTCGCCGGGCGCCCGCTGATCATCGGCCCGGCGGTGACCTGGACCCTGCGCCTGCCCTGGGAGGGCGAGGCACCGGCCGACCGGGACCAGCCGCCCGGCCTGGCCTTCCATCTGCTGGACGGAGACCGGCGGCTGACCACCCACTTCCGCGTGGTGCAGTGACCCGTGCCCGACCACCCGTACGTCCATCCGTACGCCCTGGCCGGCTTCCGGGCCGCGGTGAGCCGGGTCACCGCGGTGGCGCTGATCGGCCTGGGAGTCCGTACCGCCGCGACGGCCTGAGGCCGGCACGCCGTCAGCGAGACCGGCGGCGGTCCTCAGGGGCGAGCCGGGCGGCACCGCCCGTTTGTCCACCGAACGCGCGGGTAACGGGGCGGAACCCGCCCGCATTTGATAGATGTGGGTTGGTTGGCGTCCTGCGGGGCCTGGAGGGGGTGGGGTGATGGGGCTACTGCCCACCACGCTGTGCAGGTGCCGGTTGTGCAAGGCGGACGAGGACAGCGGTGAGGCGCGCACGGTGGTGGTCGTCGAGGGCGGCCTGTCGGTGACCTGGCACCTGCTGGACTGCCCGCACTACCAGGCCGATCGGGTCCTCGCCGGTCGCGAACCCTGAGCCGTCTTCCACCGGTGTGCCCGACCGGAAGCCCGGACACAGGCACGCTCCAGCCCGACCCGACCCGACCCGACCCGACCCGACCGCGCCGCGCATACCTCACCCGGCACGCGAGAGGCTTCACACGATGGCGTGAACGTCACCGCCCGGAGGCTGTCCGCGACCGCCTGGACGGCATGTGCGCGACGGCTTGCGCGCGGGCGCCGACCCTACACTCCACGCACATGTCCCTATGGCTGCTCAACCACTTCAGCACCTTCACGCTCGCCGTCGTCGCGGTCGGGGGAACCGTCCTCCTGGCCGTCGGCGGCAGCGTGCTGCTGCGCCGCAGGCACCCCTCGCTGGCGGGCGGCGAGCACAACGACATGGTCGGCGTGACCCTGGGGATGTTCGGCGCCATCTACGGGATCATCCTCGCCTTCGTGATCGTCACCCTGTGGACGCAACTGGACGACGCCGAGACCATCGTCGCCAACGAAGCCACCAGCGCGGCACTCATCACACGCGACGCCGCCGCGTTCCCCCAACCGGTGCGCGCCCGCCTCGACTCGGCCATGAGCGGCTACGTCCACGCGGTCGTCGAAGACCAATGGCCCCGGATGCGGCAGGGCAACCCGAGCTACGGCGCCACCGAAGTCCACCTGCAGAACGCGTTCCGAGTGCTCCAGACCTACGTCCCCCAGAGCCCGGCACAGCAGGTGTTCTACGAACAGGCCGTCGACCACCTCGACGACGTCGCCTCCCAGCGCCGCGCCCGCATCACCATGGCCCGCCAGGAACTGCCACCGCTGCTCCAAGCGCTGGCCTTCGGGGGCGCCCTGGTCCTCATCCCCCTCACGTTCCTCTACGGCCTGCGCAAGCTACGGGTCCAGATCCTCTTCGTCGCCTCGGTCGCCGGACTGATCGGCTTCAGCCTGCTCCTGGTCTTCGTCCTGGACCGCCCCTTCTCCGGCGACCTCAGCGTCAGCCCCGCCCCCTACCGGGAAGGGGCTCTCGCCCGGTACTGGGCCCCTTGAACCGCGGCGACGACGGAAGCATCCGGTCCAGCCACTTCGGCAGCCACCAGTTGGCCCGGCCGAGGAGCGTCATCGTCGCCGGTACCAGCACCATGCGTACGACCGTGGCGTCGATGAGGATCGCGGTGGCCAGGCCGAGCCCGAACATCTTGGCGGAGGGGTCGTCGGCGACGGCGAAGGACAGGAAGACCGCCACCATGATGAGCGCGGCCGACGTGATGATCCTGGCCGTACCCGCGATGCCCTCCACGACCGCCGTGGCGTTGTCGCCGGCGCGCACGTATTCCTCACGCACGCGCGAGAGGAGGAACACCTCGTAGTCCATCGACAGGCCGAACAGGATGGCGAAGAGGAACATCGGGATGAACGACACGATCGGAACCGTCGCTTCCAGCCCGATGAGGGAGCCTCCCCAGCCCCACTGGAAGACCGCGACCATGACCCCGTAGGCCGCGCCGATGCTCAGCAGGTTCAGCAGTACCGCCTTCAGCGGTACGAGTACCGAGCGGAAGACCAGCATCAGCAGCAGGAACGACATCGCCAGCACGGCGGCGACGAACGCCGGCAGGCGCTGGCTGGTGCGCCGGCCCACATCGGCCAGGCTCGCGGCGGCACCGCCGACGTGCGCCCTGGCCGGGCCGTCCCCGATCGCCGTGGGCAGCACCTCGCCGCGCAGCCGGGCGAGGGTGTCGGCCGTGGCCCCGTCCTGCGGGCTGGTGGTCGGGAACACCACGAGGGTCGCGATGCCGGTGTCCCGGTCGACGTGGGCCGGCGCGACGGACGCGATGCCCGGATCCGCCGCGACCGCCCCGACGAGACGGTCCAGCACGCCCGGATCACCGGCGGGGTCGGCGGCGATGACGAGGGGACCGTTGGTGCCCGGCCCGAACCCCTCGGCGACGAGGTCGTACGCGCGGCGCTCGGTACGGCTCCGAGGCAGCGACCCGTCGTCCGGCAGGCCGACGTGCAGGCCGAGCACCGGCAGCGTCGCCGCCAGCAGCAGCCCCGCCGCGCCGGCCGCGTACGGCACCGGGTACCGGCTGACGTGCCCGATCCAGCGACGCCACCCGGCGGCGGGGACGGCGCCCGCCTCCGGGTCCCGCCGCCGCCCGAACCGGCCAGGCCGCCCCGCCCGAAGAGCCCGCGCGATCCGGCCGGCCCGGCCCAGGCGCGGGCCGGCCGCGCCGAGGAAGGCCGGCAGCAGCGTCACCGACGCGAGCACCATCGTCAGGACGACGATCGAGACGGCGACCCCGCCCACCGTCATGAACGGCACGTTCGCGACCGCCAGCCCGAGGATCGACACGACGACGGTGCCCCCGGCGAAGACCACCGGCCGCCCCGCCGTCGCCACCGCGCGACCGGCCGCCTCGTGCGGATCGAGCCCGCGCGCGAGGTACTCCCGGTGCCTGGCGAGCACGAACAGCGCGTAGTCGATGCCCACTCCGAGCCCGACCATGCTGCCCAGCACCGGTGCGAAGGCGGGCACGTCCGTCACCCGCGCCAGAACCGTCATCGTGGCGACCCCGACGGTCAGCCCGAACACCGCCATGCCGATCGGCAGCGCGGCGGCGACGAGCGAACCGAACGCCAGGAACAGGACCGCGGCCGCGGCGAGGAGGCCGATCAACTCGCTCACGCCGCCGTCGGGATCGGAGAAGGCGTAGAAGAGGCTGCCGCCCATCTCGACGCGCAGGGGCAGTTCGGCGCGCAGCCGGTCGCCGAGTCCGACGAGGGCGTCGAGGTCCCCGGCCGACAGCCGGCTCTGCTCGGGGTACTGCACCCGGACGACCGCGATCCGCCCGTCGGCCGAGACGAGGCCGCCGCGCACGGCGGTGTCCCCGCCCGCGCCGAGCGCCCCGGCCGGATCGCTCGCGCCGAGCACGTGCGGCAGCCGCTCCACCTCGGTCCGCAGCCGGGTGAGAGCGGTGCGCGCGCTCTCGTCGCCGAAGAACGTCGCACCCTCGTCGAGGGGGGTGACGACCAGTTGGGCGGTCATCCCCTCCTGGCCGGTGCCGGCCCGCCCGATCAGTTCCGCCGCCCGCTGGGAGTCCAGCCCCGGAGCGGTCATCGAGTCCGCGGTCCGCCCGCCGAAGGCGACGGCGGCGAGGACGGCGAGCACGGCGGCGACCAGCCATGCCGCGATCACCCGCCAGGGATGGCGGGCGGCGCCTGCGCCCAGGCGCAACAGGGCTTTCGAGAGCATCGGGTCCTCCAACCACCTCGTCGGCCGTCCTTGTACGGCCGCCGATGCCGAGGCTCGCCGCCACGGCGCTCCACGGCATCGGCCCGCGGGCCGCGGATCCGTCGGCCCCAAGTCGGAGTGAGAACCCGTCCTTTCGGCCGATGCGCGGCGCGGCGCGGTCCCTAGGCTGAGTACGTGCTGCGAGACGACCTGCGAACCCTGTGGACCGAACCCCGGCCGCCCGGCGCGCCCGCCCGGGTGCGGCGGGACTGGGCGCTGCTCGCCGCGGGCCTCGCCGGTGTGGCGCTGGAGGCCGCCCTGCGTGAGGACGTCGTGTGGCGGCCGGTGGCGGTGGTGTTCGCCGTGTGGCTGTGCCTGCTGCCCCTGTGGCGCCGGACCCGCCCGCTGGCGACGGTGACGCTGGCGTTCGGTTCGGTGGTCCTGCTTCCGGTGGCCTCGCTCGTCGCCGCGCCGCGCGAGCAGCCCGTCGGCCTCTACACCGACGCGGTCGTGCTCGTACTGGTGTACGCGCTGCCGCGGTGGGGATCGGGACGCGAGGTCGTGCTGGGCGGCGCGGTGATCCTCGCGGCCGGCGCGCTGTGTTCCGCCATGGACGAGACCCCGGTCGCCGAGAACGCCGTGGGCCTCGCCTTCCTGCTGCTGCCCGGCGTGCTCGGGGCCGCCGTGCGGTTCCGGGTGACCGCTCACGAGCGGCAGCTGGAGCAGGTGCGCTCCCGCGAGCGCGAGCGGCTCGCCCGGGAACTGCACGACACGGTGGCCCACCACGTGTCGGCCATGGTGATCATCGCCCAGGCGGGCCGGGTGCTCGCGGGCACCGACCCGTCGGCCGCCGTCGAGGCGCTGGAGGGGGTCGAGGAGGAAGGGGCGCGCACGCTGGAGGAAATGCGCGCCATGGTCGCCGCGCTGCGCGACCGCGGGGTCGGCGCCGAGCTGGCGCCCCCCGCCGGAGTCGCGGACCTGGAGCGCCTGGTGCGCACCCCGGGCGGCCGCCTCCGGGTCGACCTGGGGCTCGACGGCGAACTGGACGCGCTGCCCCCGGCCGTGGACGCGGCCGTCTACCGGATCGTGCAGGAGTCGGTGACCAACGCGCTGCGCCACGCGGTCGACGCGACCGAGCTCGTCGTCCGGGTCGCCGCGGAACGGCACACGGTACGGGTGAGCGTGCGCGACGACGGCCGGCGCACCGGCCGGGGCCGCGACGGATACGGACTCACCGGACTGCGCGAGCGCGCGACCCTGCTCGGCGGGACACTACTGGCCGGCCCGGGTACCGACCGGGGCTGGCACGTCGAAGCCGAACTGCCGAGAGCGAGGAGCGAGAGCGGTGCCCATTCGCGTCCTCGTCGCTGACGACCAGACGATCATCCGCACCGGGTTGCGGATCATACTGAACGCCCAGCCCGGCATCGAGGTGGTCGGCGAGGCCGCCGACGGGGGCGAGGCGGTACGTCTGGCCCGCGAACTGCGCCCCGACGTCTGCCTGTTCGACATCCGCATGCCCGTACTCGACGGGCTCGAAGCCACCCGGCTGCTCGCCGGCCCCGGCGTCGCCGACCCGCTGGCCGTGGTCGTGATCACCACGTTCGACCTCGACGAGTACGTCTACGGCTCACTGCGTGCCGGCGCCCGCGGGTTCCTCCTCAAGGACACGGGGCCGGACCTCCTGGCGCAGGCCGTACGGTCGGCGTCCGACGGCGAGGCGCTCATCGCGCCCAGCGTCACCGTCCGCCTGCTCCAGGCCTTCGCGGACCTGCCCGCCGGCCGGCCCGCGGCCCAGCCGGTCTCCCCGGTCACCGCCCGCGAGGAGCAGGTGCTCCTCGCCGTCGCCCGCGGGCTGACCAACACCGAGATCGCCGACGCACTGCACATCAGCCTCAGCACGGTGAAGACGCACCTGGCCAGCCTGATGGCCAAACTCGGCGCCCGCAACCGGGTCGAGATCGCGATGTGGGCCTACGAAACGCGCCGCATCCTCCCCGGAACCTGAGCCGGGTGCCGGGCCTGCCGCCGAAGAGCCCGTCGGGCCGCCGCGTCGGTCCGTACTCGTGGGGCCGACTCACGGGAGGCTGGCGGCATGCGGAAACTGATCTACGGCATGAACGTGACCCTGGACGGCTACATCGCCGCGCCCGGTGACGACATCGGCTGGAGCGTGCCGAGCGACGAGCTGTTCCGGTTCTGGTCCGACCAGCTGCTGGCGACCGAGCTGTCGCTGTACGGGCGCAAGCTGTGGCGGACGATGAGCTCGTACTGGCCGACCGCCGACCGGCAGCCCGGCGCGACCCCGGCCGAGATCGAGTTCGCGCGCCGCTGGCGGGACATGCCGAAGGCGGTGTTCTCCTCGACGGTCGGCGAAGTCGACTGGAACACCCGCCTGGTCACCGGCGACGCGGTCGCCGAGATCACCCGGCTCAAGGCCGGGGACGGCGGCCCGATGGACATCGCCGGCGCGACACTCGCCGGCGCGGCCATGCGCGCCGGGCTGATCGACGAGTACGTGCTGGCCACCGCGCCGGTCCTGGTGGGTGGCGGCACGCCGTTCTTCACCGCGCTCGACAGCTGGGTGAACCTGAACCTGGTGGAGACGCGGACGCTGCCCTGCGGGGTGGTCCTCACCAGGTACGAGACGAGGCGCTGAGCGCCCGTCGTACGGATCAGTGCTCGCAGAGGGAGAACTCCCGTTCGTAGAGCTGCTCGTTGTGTTCGGCGACGAAGAACTTCCGTTCCTGCATGAGCTGTTCGCGGTACTCCACGGCCTGCGAGAGCGTCATCGTGGAAGTGGCGGCCCACGGCTGCTGCGGCGGGACGTCGGAGGTCGAGACGATCGTCGTCGAGGGGTCGACCAGGAAGAAGGCGAGGATCTTGCGGTGCCCCGGCCGGGTGGGGTCCGCGAGGCGGAACGAGCCGACGCGGTGCTGCAGGATGTTCGGGAACGCCAGGCAGCGGCCCGCCGGCGTCGCCGCCGATCCCAGCACCTGGTTGAGCGCTTCCTCGTTCTCCAGGCCGTAGACCTCGCGCACCCCCTCGTCGTCGTTCTGCTCGTAGTCCGGGTCGTCGAGCGCCGCGCGGAAGCCCAGGCTGCTCTCGGTGATGTTCTCGCCGTCCCAGTAGTAGATGCCGGTCGACACGATCCGCTCGTTCAGCATTCCCTCGACGTGCCAGGAACCGCCCGCGTACTCGGGCCGGTCCGGGGTGAGGTGGATGGTGGCGAGCTTGACGATCACCTGGAGGCGGCGCCCGCGCAGGTCGACCCGCGCGGCTTCGTCCGGCAGCGCCGGCGGGGCGAAGTCCGGCGCGTCGGGGACGACCGGGCGGCGGGTGTCCCACCAGATCTCGTGGGCCTCCTCCCACGCACTGCGCGCGTCCGCGTAGGCGGCGTCGTCACTGAAGGACGACTTGACCGGATACTCCGGCTCCGAGTCGTACCACCCGTAGGGATCGGCCTCGATCCGAGGCGGCCGGGGATGGCGCAGATCGGTGAGGACGTTCTCCCACAGCGGCCGCATGCGCGCGAAGACGTCCGGCAGGACGGCGGCGAGCTCGCGATGGGCCTCGGGATGGACGTTGTTGACGTACGAACGGAAGACGGCACCGCCCTCGTCGCCGACCTCGACGTCCGTGGGCAGCCACTGGAACTTCTCCGAGAACTCGTGCTTCGAGTAGTGGTTCGTGGGGTTGCGCCAGGCCTCCTCGGGGCCCCCGCTCACCTCTCGCACCAGGCAGAACAGTGAGGGGTGCACCAGGTCCAGCACCTGCCCGTCCGATCCCGGATGCCAGTCCCGTTCCGCTTCGGGGACCTCCTCCAGGGGCCGGACCGCCTCGCGCAGCCGGGACCGGAGCTCTTCGTCGACCAGGGTGTCCGACTGCCACACCCCGTCGACGGCGGACACCTCGATGCCCGTCCGCCCGTCCCGCAGCCCGGCGTAGTGCCCGAGTTCAGCCAGCACGTACCGGACCTGTGCCTCGGTGAGCCCCTGGGCGACCGCCTCCTGCCGCCACCGCGCCACGATGGCGGCATCGTGCATCTTCTCGAACCACCCCGGCTTCGCCCGGATGTGCGCGCTGCACTCCATCATCTCCAGTTCCCGCAGCGTCCGGGCTTTCGCGAACGCGATGGAACGCGACGCTTCGAAGGGCAGGGGGAAGGCAGGCAGGCCGGTCAACTCTGATGATCCCAACATTCGGCGAGCGGTGCCGGAAGGATAGCCCAGCGCACCGACACCCCGGCCGTACCCCAGCCCGAGGCCGTCACGGCCTGAGCGGCCCCGTCGCTCACGCAGGGTCCGGCAGGTCCACGAGGGCGAGCTTGGCCGGGTCGGTGACGGCCGTGATGCGGGTGATCCGGCCATGGGTGACGGTGAACGCGAGGAGTGAGAGCGGGGAGCCGTCCGCGTGCCAGGAGATGACGCCGGGGGAGCCGTTGACGAGCGCCGGCCGCCCCCGCGCGGCCGCGCCGGCGGCCGACTGCGCGCCGGCGGCGACCTTGGTGGCGCCGAGGACGACGATCTCCCCGGCCGGGGCGTCGACGGTCAGCCTCACCTCCGGGTCGAGCAGCCGGAGCAGTGCCTCGAAGTCACCGTCGCGGGCCGCGGCCAGGAAGGCGTGGACCACCTCCCGATGCCCTGGTTCGACCACGGGCGGCCGTTCGGCGGCCCGCACCTTCCTGCGGGCGCGACTGGCCAGCATCTTGGCGGCCGCGGGGGACTTGCCGAGGATCGTGCCGATCTCGTCGAACGGCACGGCGAACAGGTCGTGCAGGACGAACGCCAGCCGCTCGCCCGGCCGGAGCGATTCGAGGACGACGAGGAGCGCGAGCCCGACCGAGTCGGCGAGCACCGCGTCCTCCTCCGGCACGGGGCCGTCGTCGAGCCTCACCACGAGCTCGGGCAGGCGATCCTGATAGGACGCCACGGGGCGGGCCCGGCGCGATCGCAGGACGTCGAGGCTGATCCGGCCGACCACCGTGGTCAGCCAGCCGGCGAGGTTGTCCACGGCCGCGGCGTCCTGGCGGGAGAGCCGCAGCCACGCCTCCTGCACGACGTCCTCGGCGTCGGCGTGCGAGCCGAGCATCCGGTGGGCGACCGCCCGCAGCCGGTCGCGCTGGGACTCGAAGACCTCGGTCACCGGGGTCTGGGTGCTGCTGTCGGACATGTTGTTACCTTCCTCGGATCCGCGCCGTCATGGGTGATGACGGGCCCCGAGGGGCTCAGGTAACCGGAACCCCTGCCGGAAGGCAGAGGCGGACATGCGGAAGGACGACAGGATGCTGACCAATGTCATGTACGTGACGCTGAAGGTGACGGATCAGGACCGCGCGTTGAGCTTCTACACGGAGCGGCTCGGCCTGGAGAAGCGCATCGACCATCCGGGCCCGGACGGCCGTTTCCTCACCGTGGGCGTTCCCGGAAGTCCGCTCGAGATCATCCTCTGGCCGCACGCCGCGGCCGCAGGGCAGCGGGCCGACGTGCAGCCGGACTCCGTGCCCGGCCCGATCTTCCTGGAGTCCGACGACCTGTGGGCGGACTTCAAGGTGTTCCGCGAGCGTGGTGTGGGGTTCGACGCACCGGAACCGGTGGAGTACCCCTTCGGGATCCGTATCGAGGTGGTGGACCCGGACGGCAACCGCATCGCACTGCGTGAGCGCGGCCGGGCGGGCCGGGGCAACGGCTGACCGGCGCAAGCCCCGGCGTGGCCCTGGCACGCCGGGGCCACGCGGGCCACGTGCCCCGAGGCCGGCTCAGGGCCGGTCGACGGCGAAGGCCCGCGCGGGGTCCCGCGTGACCGGTTCGAGCCGTAGCGTCCGGCTCGGCCACGGCGGTGGCTGCGCCGCGCCGAACCAGAGCCTGAGGTCCTGCCCGGTGCGGACCGGCAGGCGCGGGTAGTCGTTCTCGGCGTGCTCGGTGCGGTGCAGGGCGTGGCCCGGGCCCAGGTGCCGGGCGGCATACCTGTCGAAGGCGGTCGTCCCCGACGGACGGCAGATGGTGGCGAGCACCTCACGAGCACCGGGCGCGGGCGTGAAGCCGGGCCCGCGCAGCAGCAGGACGTCGTCGCTGTCGACCATGGTGGCGTTGGCCGCCTCCCGGTGTTCCCGCCAGACCGGGCCGGAGTAGAAGGACTCCAGTGAGCGCCGACGGCGCGCCATGTCGGGGAACGACCGCAGCCAGACGAAGCGGTTCGGGTCGTCCAGGTCGCGGAACCGCCCGCCGACGGTGATGCCGACCGCCTGCTGGCCGGTCACGAACTCGTGCTCGAACAGCTCGATCAGGGTTTCCCGGGCTCCGGGACGCAGGGTGTACTGCCGGAGTTCGACGATGCTCATGCGCGGGCCCACCCGTTTCGGGCGCTCTTCGTCGGTGTCGTAGTCGTTCATGCGCCGCAGGTTAGAGACGGTCCCCTGACATCTCCTGTCAGTGGACGGATGCGGATACTGGGCGGCATGCGCGCGAGCCGGCTGGTCACTCTGCTCCTCCTGCTCCAGAACCGGGGCCGGATGACGGCCCGGGAACTGGCCGAGGAGCTGGAGGTGTCCGTCCGTACGGTCTACCGGGACGTCGAGGCGCTCGGCGCCGCCGGCATCCCGCTGTACGGCGCCGCCGGACACGCGGGCGGCTACCGGTTGGTCGGCGGTTACCGGACCCGGCTCACCGGACTCACGGCGGACGAGGCGCAGGCCGCCTTCCTCGCCGCGCTCCCCGGCGCCGCCGCCGACCTGGGGCTGGGGGAGGTGCTCGCCACCGCTCAACTCAAGCTGCATGCCGCCCTTCCGGCGGAGCTGCGCGAGCAAGCCGGACGCATCCGCAAGCGCTTCCTGCTCGACCCGCTCGGCTGGTACCGCGACGCCGACCACACGCCCTGTCTGGCCCCGGCCGCCGCCGCGGTGTGGGAGCGGCGGGCAGTGGTGCTGCGGTACCGGCGCTGGCGGGCGCCGGAGGAGATCGAGCGCCGGGTGGAGCCGTACGGGCTCGTGCTGAAGGCGGGCCGCTGGTACCTGGTCGCGGGCGGACGGTCCGGGATACGCACCTACCGGGTCGATCAGATCCTCGGCATCCGGCCGCTGGAGGAGTTCACCGCTCCGGAGGGGTTCGACCTGGCCGCGTACTGGGACCGGTACCTGGCCGACTTCCGCGGCCGGCTGTACACGGGGAAGGCTCTGGTGCGGCTCACCCCCGAGGGCGCCCGCCGGCTCGGCGTGAGGCCCGAGGGCGACGGCTGGACGGAGGCCTGGGTGCCGATCGAGTCGGTCGACCACGCCTACGGGGAGTTCCTGCGGCTGGGCACGGACGTCGAAGTGGTGGCACCGGCCGAACTCCGCGACCGCATCGCCGCGACCGTACGGGCGTTGGCCGCCCGATACGATCGCTGACCCGCACTTCCTTCCGGCGGACGCCGGGGTCCGTCAGACGAGGTGGATCGTGAAGCGCCTGGTGACCGGGTCCGGGGAGGTCGTGATGGAGTGGACCGAGCCCCGGGCCTTCTCGTACTTCCCGGTGCCGCCGGTGATCGCGCTGTCGAAGGGGCCCTGGTCGAGGTAGTTGAAGTACACCCCCTGCGTGGTGAGCTGGCCGCCCGGGAGGATGTAGGTCACGAGGCACTGCTCCGCTTCATTGGCGCCGCCCCGGGTGGTGACGCAGCTGCCGTGGGTCTCGCCGATCTGGTGGTCCTCCTCGTCGAAGAGGAGCGAGCGGACGACGACTTGATCGCCCTGCTTCGGGCTGCCGGTGACGACGGGGGGGACGGGGAAGCGCTTCACCTCCTGCACCACGGCCACGACCGTGATGGTCCGGCCCTTGTCCCGGGCCTGGGCGGAACCGGTGTCCGTCGCGGCGCCCGCGACGGAGGTGCAGGTGAGGAGGGTGACCAGTGTGGCCGTGCCGAGGCAGGCCGCTTTGATGGGGCGCATCGTGCGACTCCTGAGGCTTATGTTCTGGAATGACCGGATGGCTAACTTCCATCCGATTTAGGTCGATTCCTTTCATAGCCTCGACTCCGCCGCCGCACGGAGTACCCCGGCACGACCCACCGGCACATCCAGCCTGTCGGACCAAAGTCAGCCGTCGAAGCGGTGGCGGGAGGCTTCGATGTGGCCGAGGTGGCGGTGGGTCCAGTCGCACAGTCCGTCGATGGTCGCGCGCAGGGCCCGGCCCGGTTCGGTCAGGGTGTACTCGACCCGCGGCGGCACGACGGGGTGCACGGTGCGCTCGACCAGGCCGTTGCGTTCGAGCATGCGCAGGTTCTGGGTGAGCATCTTGTGGCTGATGTTCTCGATCCCGTCCCGCAGTTCACTGAAGCGCAGAGTGCGCTCTCCCAGGGCGTCGATGATCAGGAGGGCCCATTTGTTGGCGACGTCCGAGAAGATCTCCCGGGCCAGGGTGTCGGCGCGCCTTACGTCCGCTTCGTTGATCGAGCTGCTGAGCTGCTTGGTTCCCATGAGGTTCCCCAGTCACTGAAAAGTGCGTTCTTCCAGGTCAGCGAAGACTCTCTTACGGTTCCCGAGTAACCACAAGAGAGCACGTGCGTGGCGGAGCGCACGCTCCACGACAAGGAGGTACCGGCATGCCCATCACCCTGGTGAACCCCGGCGGACTGCCGAGGATCGACGCCTACCGGCAGGTGTCGGTCGCGACCGGCTCGAAGCTGGTCTTCGTCGCGGGCCAGGTCGCCTGGGACGCGGACGGCGTCGCGGTCGGTGAGGGGGACCTCGCCGCTCAGGTCGAGCAGTGCTACCTCAACGTCGGTACCGCCTTGGCGGAGGTCGGCGCCTCGTTCGACGACGTGGCGAAGCTGACCGTCCACGTGGTCGACTGGACCCCTGACAAGATGCCGCTGCTCATGGAAGGGATCGCCCGGGCGGCCGCGAAGTTGGGCGTCACCCCGACGCCCCCCGCCACCTTGCTGGGCGTCGCGGCGCTGGACGTACCCGAGCACCTGGTCGAGGTCGAAGCCACCGCGGTCTGCGGCTGAACAGGCCCTGCGCACCCGGGGCCGGATCAGCGCGACTGCGGTAGCCGCAGTCCCTGGAGGAGCAGTTCGACCAATCGGCGGGGGTCGTAGCGCGGGTCGCTGTCGTGGCCGATGCAGAGGTTGCCGATGCCGCGCATCAGCTCGTAGGCCTGCGTGCCGGCCCGGATCTCACCGGCCTCGACCGCGGCGTCGAGGAGTTGCGTGCAGACGGGCACCAGGCGGTCGAGGAAATAGGCGTGGAGTGCGTCGAAGCCGCTGCCGTCCGATTGCAGTGCGCCCGCGAGTCCGTGCTTGGTGACCAGGAAGTCGATGAAGAGCTCCACCCACCGGCGCAGTGCCTCGATCGGCGGGCCGCCATCGGCCAGCAGGTCCGGGCCGGCCGCGGCGCACGCCTCCACCTGGTGGCGGTAGACGGCGGCGACGAGATCCGCCCGGGTGGGGAAGTGGCGGTAGATCGTCCCCATTCCGACGCCCGCGCGGGCCGCGATCTGCCGGATCGGTGCCTCTACTCCCGAGGTCGCGAAGACCTCGGCGGCGGCATCGAGCAGTGTCTGCTGATTGCGCACCGCGTCAGCCCGCCTGCTGCGGGCTGACGTTCCTCCGGGCTTGCCGGCAGTGGGCACCGCACTCTCCTTCCAACGCCTTTGACGATGACGGCCGTTGACGAAACGGAACAGTGCTCCGTATTCTGAAACGGAACCGCGCTCCGTTTGCAGCAGGATAGCCGAACCCGCGGTCCGCTCCTGCCCCGATCCAGCCCTGCCCCGCCCCGCCCCGCCCGCGGCCCGGCCCTGCGCGCCGGGCCGCCCGGGCCCTCGAAGGGAATGCGCATGATGACCGCACCGACGCACACGGCCGACACCCTCGGCTCGCCCACTCCCGTCATCTCCGTCAGCCCGGTCGTGCTGCCTGCTCCCGGCCGAGCCTCGGACCTCCAGGTACGCGTTTCCGCCCCGGTGTCCGGAGACGACCTGCCCGTCATCCTCCTCTCCCACGGCCTCGGCTTCTCGAACAACCTCTCCTCGCTGAACGGCTACGCCCCCCTCGTCGACTTCTGGGCGGCGCACGGCTTCGTCGTGATCCAGCCCACCCACCTGGACTCGCGGACGCTGGGCCCGGACCCCGGCGCCCCCGCGGCGGCCCCTCACTGGCGCACCCGCGCCGAGGACATGACCCGCATCCTCGACCAGCTCGACGCCATCGAGGCCGCCGTCCCCCGGCTCGCCGGACGCCTGGCGCGGAACAAGGCCGCCGTGGCCGGGCACTCGATGGGCGGGCACACCGCGAGCCTGCTCCTGGGCGCCCGGCTCACCGATCCCCGCGACGGACGGGAAGTGAACCTGGCCGAGCCCCGGATCAAGGCGGGCGTGCTGCTGGCCGCACCGGGCCGAGGCGGCGACGCCCTCACCGAGTTCACGGCCGAGAACTACCCCTTCTTCCTGACCACGGACTTCTCCCCGATGACGACGCCCGCCCTCGTGGTCGCCGGCGACAAGGACGACTCCGCCTTCCTGACCGTCCGGGGCCCGGGCTGGCACACCGATCCCTACACCCTCGCCCCGGCCCCCAAGGCCCTGCTCACCCTCTTCGACGCGGAGCACGGGCTCGGCGGGATCTCCGGCTACGACGTCGCCGAGACCACGGACGAGAACCCCGAACGAGTCGCCGCCGTCGCGCGCCTCACCCTGGCCTACCTCCGCACCGCGCTCCACCCCGGTGACCCCTCCTGGCCGTCAGCGCGCGCCGCGCTGACGGCCGGCCCACACCCGATGGGCCGGGTCGAGACCAAGGAGACGGCCTGACCGGGCCGGCGTCCCAGCCCCTGACCGGCGCCGTCCTCACGCCAGGGTCAGGGCCTCGCGCGCCAGCCCGCGCAGCCAGGCGTGGGCGGTGTCGGTGTCATAGCGCTGATGCCACGACAGGTACACCGGTGCCGACGGCAGTTCCAGCGGCAGGGGGAGCACGACCAGGCCGAAATCGTCGACCCCGGAGCGCGTCGTGGCCTCGGGGACGCTGAGCACCAGATCGGAGCCGCGCGCGAACGCCAGCGCGGCCGCTTCCGTGGGCGCGGTCGCCACCACGCGGCGGCCGAGGCCGAGCCGTGCGAGGGCCTCGTCGAGGGCGTTGCCGAAGTTCCCGCGCCGCGAGACGGCCACGTGCTCGGCCGCGGCGTACGCCTGCGCGGTGAGGGTCCTCGCGCGGGTGAGGGGGTGCCCGCGCCGCACCACCACGACGAGGCGGGTCTCGCCCACCTCCTCGGCGCGGACGTCCGGTACGCCCGGGCGGTTCGCGTTCGCCTCCAGGTCGACCTCGCCGCGCCGCAGTCCGGGTGTGTCGACGCCCGATTCCGCGACGAAGCGCAGCCGTACGCCCGGCGCCTGCGCGCGCACCGACGCGAGCAGCGCGGGTCCGCCCAGGGCGACCAGGGAATCGTGCCAGCGGAGCGTGAAAGTGCGCTCCAACGTCGACAGATCCAGTTCACGGCTCGGTGCCAGTACCCCCTGGACCTGGTGCAGCAGCTCGTGCACCTGCGCCCGGACGGCGATCGCATACGGCGTCGGGGTCATCGTTCGGCCGGTGCGCACCAGGATCTGATCCCCCGTCGCGCGCCGGATCCGGCCCAGGCTCCGGCTCATCGCGGGGGCGGTGACATGGAGGCGCGCGGCCGCCCCGGCCACGCTCCCCTCCTCCAACAGCGCGTCGAGCGCGGTGAGCAGGTTCAAATCCAATTGCATGCGAGTAATCCTAGGAGTGCTTTACATGCAGTTGAAGTCAACGGTGCGGCTCCATACCGTTGAGGCGAAGCGCACGACGGAACGCGGAGGCCCGGCCCGCCCGGCCTCACCGACGCCCCTGACCGACGCCACCTCGCCAACCCCACCTCACGACAGGAGCACCACCATGTCCGAAACGCTCCGGACCAAGGCCGTCACCACCTCCGACGCCGACCTGCTCGCCCACACCGTGACCGCCGTACGCACGGCCGGTTCGGCGCTGCGCGAGCGCTTCGGCGAGGTGGTCCGCCACCAGACCCGCGACGAGCTGATGCGCGCGCTCGCCGCCAACGACGACACGGCCCTCGACATCCTGCGCCCCCGCCTCACCCAGCTGCGCCCGGACGCGGGCTGGGTGGAGGACGAACTCGACGGCGGCGCGCTGCCGCCCGGCGAATGGTGGGTCGTGGACCCGGCCGAAGGCAACGTCAACCACCTCCACGCACTGCCGGAATGGGCGGTCACCGCCACCCTCGTGCGCGAGAACCAGCCGGTACTCACCGTGGTCCACCTGCCGTTGACCGGCGAGACCTACACCGCGCTCAGCGGAGCGGGAGCCCACCTCGACGGCCGGGCCCTGCGCGTCTCCCACACCGCGGACCTCGGCCTGGGCATCGTCGCCACCAGCCAGGCCCGGCCGGACGAGGACGAGGAGGTCGTGCGGCGCGTCGGCTCCTCGATCACCGCGATGCTCTTCGACGCACTCGTCGTCCGCACCGCCGTCCCCGCGACCCTGCACCTGGTGGACGTGGCCGCCGGCCGGACCGACGCCTTCTGGCAGTTCGCCGGGGCCCGCGCCGATCTGCTCCCCGGCGCGCTGCTCGTCCTGGAGGCCGGCGGACGGATCTCCGACGCCGAGGGCAACCCCTGGACCCCGCGGAGCGACAGCTTCCTGGCCGCCGCACCCGGCGTCCACGCCGAAGCCGTCGCGACGCTCTCCCGCTGACCCCTGACGAGTACCGGAAGACCAAGAGCAACCAAGAAGAACCAAGAAGAACCAAGAGGAGCGAATCGCCATGAAGAAGATCGCAGTACTCGGAAACGGCCGCGTCGGCGGCAACCTGGCCACCGCCCTCACCCGGACAGGGCACCAGGTCACCGTGGCGGACCGCACGCCGGGCGCCGCCGCCGACGCCGCCCGCACCGCCCGGATCGTCATCAACGCCACACCCGGCGCCGGCTCACTGGAACGCCTCACCGCCCTGCGCGAGGAACTCCGCGGCAAGATCCTCGTCGACGTCTCGAACGCCACCACCGACGGCCCGGACGGGCTGCCCGCCGACCTCCTCCTCCCCGGCTCCAGCCTCGCCGAGCAACTCCAGGAAGCCCTCCCCGACACCCACGTCGTCAAGACCCTCAACACCATGCTCTTCCCGGTGATGACCGCACCGGCCATGCTCACCCGGCCGCCGACCGCGTTCCTCTCCGGCGAGGACCCGCACGCCAAGCAGACCGTCCACGAACTGCTCACCGACCTCGGCTGGCGGAAGGAGTGGATCACCGACCTGGGCGGAATCCAAACCGCCCGCGCCACGGAGGCCGCGATCCTGTTCGTGCCCCACGTCATCCGCTCCGGCGGCCTCGCACCCTTCGCGCTCACCATCGCCCGCTGACCGCCCACCGCACCGCCGCGGACGGCCTCCGTACCCTGTCGGCCGGCCCCGCGCCGGGAAACCCACTGGACAGGACGAGGCCGCCGGCGGTGTGATGGGTCGGCCGCCCGCCGCACCGAGCGGGCCCAGCTTCGGAGGCAACCCTGACGGCACCCATCCGCCCCGAGATCGGCACGGCACTGGTCCGCCGGCTCGTGGACGCGCAGTTCCCGCACTGGGCGGGGCTGCCGCTGCGCCCCGTCGAGCCCGCAGGGTCCGACCACGTGATCCACCGTCTCGGCGAGGACCTCTCCGTACGGCTGCCCCGGCACGCCGACGCGGCCGGCCAGGCGGACAAGGAGGCCCGCTGGCTGCCCCGGCTCGCCCCCCGCCTGCCGCTCGCCGTCCCGCAGCCGGTGGCGGTGGGCCGGCCGGGGGAGGGGTACCCCTGGCACTGGGCGGTCACCCGCTGGATCCCGGGCGCGACCGCCACGGTCGAGGCGCTCGGCGAATCCCGCACCGCCGCCCGCCAACTGGCCGGATTCCTCGGCGCCCTGCACCGCATCCCGGTCGGGTACGGTCCTCCCGCGGGCCTCGGTACCGCCGGTCCGGCAGCCGAGGCGGCCCCGCTGGCCGACCGCGACCGGGACACCCGGGCCGCCATCGCCGCGTCGGCGGACGTCTTCGACGCCGACGCGATGACCCGGCTGTGGGACGCCGCCCTCGACGCCCCGGGCTGGGCCGGCCCGAGGGTCTGGTGCCACGGCGACCTGCACACCGGCAACCTGCTCACCAGGGACGGCCGGCTCAGCGCCGTGATCGACTTCGGCGAACTGGCCGTCGGAGACCCGGCGGTGGACCTGACCATCGCCTTCACCCTGCTCACCCCGCGGACCCGCCCGGTCTTCCGGCAGGCACTCGCCCTGGACGCCGCCGCCTGGACCCGCGGCCGCGGCTGGGCCCTGGCCACCGGCCTGAGCGCCCACACCGCCTACGCCGCGACGGTCCCGCGCGTCGCG
Source organism: Streptomyces sp. NPDC004126 (assembly GCF_050275515.1). Classification (NCBI taxonomy): domain Bacteria; kingdom Bacillati; phylum Actinomycetota; class Actinomycetes; order Kitasatosporales; family Streptomycetaceae; genus Streptomyces; species Streptomyces sp. NPDC004126. The sequence goes on from NZ_JBNNPF010000011.1 coordinate 109,466, forward strand.
GCCCAGACCACCCGGCAGATCACCCAGGCACTGCTCGGCTGACTCGTCGCGGGGCCGTATCGAACGCTCCTGCCCGGTGCGACCGGTCGGTCAGACGAGCGCCGGTGCGGGAGCGGTCAGGTACGGGGCGATGTTGCGCCAGGCGCGCTCGACGTATTCCGTCTTCTCGCCGACGGGGGCGACGTAGTGCAGCGCGTCTTCGGCCGCGTCCTTCCCCTCCAGGCGGGCGATGACCCAGGCTGCGAGGTACTGCGAGGCCAGGCAGCCGCCGGCGGTGGCGACGTTGCCCTTGGCGTAGAAGGGCTGGTTGAGGACCTCGACGCCGGCGGCGACGACCCACGGCTTGGTGGTGAGGTCGGTGCAGGCGGGGACGTCGTCGAGCAGGCCGAGCCTGGCCAGCACGAGCGCGCCGGAGCACTGCGCCGCGATGAGCTGGCGTGAGGGGTCCAGGCCCCGCAGGACGTTCATGATCGCCGGGTCCTCGGTGACCTCGCGGGTGGCGATGCCGCTGCCGACGATGACGGCGTCGGCCTCGCAGGCCTCCTCGAGCGTGGACATCTGCTCGATGACCACCCCGTTCATCGACGTCACCTTGGGGCTGGGGGTCGCGATGGTGACGCGCCAGTCGTCGGACTTGATGCGGTTGAGCACACCGAGCGCGATCAGGGAGTCGAGTTCGTTGTAGCCCTCGAAGGTGAGGATGGCGATGTGCACGACGGGTGTCCTTTCCGGATGGGTGGCCTGACGGTAAGGAACCGCGCGCAGGACAGCCAAAGAATTGTCATGGATACAATCCGGCGCATGGCAGCTCCGCGGTACAAGAAGCTGGTCGACGCGCTGGCGTCCGACATCCGGACCGGGCGCCTCAGCCCGGGGGCGAGGCTGTCGACCCACCGCGAGCTCGCCGCCCGCGAGGGCATCGCCGTGGTGACCGCGACCCGGGTGTACGCCGAGCTGGAAGCGATGGGCCTGGTGAGCCGGGAACAGGGCCGCGGCACGTTCGTCCGTGACATCGCGGTCCCCGCCGGCCACGGCATCGATCAGCAGCCCGTCGCCGCGGACGCGGTCGACCTCAACTTCAACTACCCGTCACTGCCCGGCCAGGCCGATCTCCTGCGGCAGGCCCTGCGCGAGGTCGCCACCTCCGGTGATCTCGACTCGCTGCTGCGCTACCAGCCGCACCGGGGGCGTCCACAGGACAGGGCCTCCATCGCACGACACCTCGGACTCCGCGGGATCACCGCCGACCCGGAGCAGGTCCTCATCGCGGGCGGCGCCCAGCACGGCCTGGCCATCACCATCATGGCCACGCTGAGCGCCGGCGACGTCGTCGCGGTCGACGCACTCACCTACCCGGGCTTCAAGGTGCTCGCGCACGCCTTCCAACTCGACCTGGAGCCCGTCCCCACCACCGCCGACGGACCGGATCTCGATGCCCTGGAGAGACTCTGCGCGACCCGCCCGGTGCGCGCGATCTACACCATGCCCACCCTGCACAACCCCCTGGGCTGGGTCATGCCGGCAACCGACCGCAACCGCCTGATCAGGATCGCCCGACAGTACGGTCCGCTCATCATCGAGGACGCCTCGTACGCCTACCTGGTCGAGGCCCCTCCACCGCCTCTGGCCGCCACCGCGCCGGACATCACCGTCTACGTCTCCGGACTGTCCAAGAGCATCGCCACCGGGCTGCGGGTCGGCTTCGTCCTCGCCCCGCAACCCTTGGTGCCCTCGCTCGAACGCGCCATCCGGGCGACCACCTGGAACACCCCCGCCCTCACCACCGCCATCGCCTGCCGCTGGCTCGACGACGGCACGGTGAACCACCTGGAGGCGCAGAAACGCGCCGACGCCAAGACGCGCCAGGCCATCGTCAGCCAGGAGTTGGCGGGCCTCCCGCTCATCGGTCACCCCTCGTCCTACTTCACCTGGCTCCCGCTGCCCGACGACGCACGCGCCGACCGCCTGACCGCCACCCTCGCGCGCCGGCACATCTCGGTCACCACGGCGGAGCCGTTCACCACCTCGACGCACACACCACAGGCGATCCGCCTCGCCCTGGGCTCCACCGACCTGGACGGTCTCCGGTCGGCGCTGCGCACGGTGCGCCGGGTCGCCACCGAGGACGCCTACGCCTGACGGCCGTTCCCGCGCTTCGCCCGTCCCTCCGCAGGACCGATACCCAGCTGAAACGCAACTGCGCGGCCCCCGAAGGGCTCCCCTCACGCCCCGGAAGCGCGCGTCTTCGAGGCTGTTCCCGTACCCGATCACCGGCGTACGCGACACCGGAAGGCAGTTGCCGTGCTGAGCACCCCTTACCGTTCCGAGGCCACTGGGGAAGAGGAGCCGCCCGGCGGCCCGCTTCCGCCCCGTCCCGTCGGCCGCCTCCGCGCACTCGTGGCCACCGGCCGTGGCCGGCTGACCGCCGCCGGCGCGGTGTGCGCGGCCCTGGCGATGGCCCTGCACCCCTGGATCCCGAACGGGGCCGTCAACCTCGGCAGCCTGTTCCAGACCTTCCTGCCCTGGGCCGGGCTGAGCATCCCCGTCCTCCTCCTGGCGGCGGCGGTACGTCGCTCCCGGCTCGCGGCCGTCGCCGTCCTGGCCCCCGTGGCCGTCTGGGGCTGCCTCTTCGGCGGGACCCTCACCGACAAGCGGTCCGAGCGGTCCGAGCGGCCCGAGCGGTCCGGTGGCGGGAACTTCACCGTGGTCAGTCACAACGTGGACGAGGAGAACCCGGATCCGGCGCGGACCGCGCGAGCGCTCGCCGCATCGGACGCTGACGTGCTGGCCCTGGAGGAGATGTCCTCGAAGGCCACGCCCGCCTACGAACGCGAGCTCGCCGCCGGCTATCCGTACCGCTCCGACACCCTCGGCGTCAGACTGTGGAGCAAGCACCCCCTGAGCGGCGTGGAAGCGGTGCCGATCATGCCGTGGACGCGTGCCGTACGGGCCACCGTCGAGACCCCGGGCGGCCCGGTTGCCGTCTTCGCCGCGCACCTCGCCTCGGTACGCGTGACCCCGGACGCCGGATTCACCACCGCCCGCCGCAACGAGGCGGCCCGGAAGCTGGCCGAGGCCGTGCGGGCGGAGCCGCTGGCCCGGGTCGTCGTGATGGGCGACTTCAACGGGACGGAGCAGGACTCGGCCCTGCGACCGGTGACCTCCCAACTGACCTCCGCGCAGCGCGAGGCGGGCGCCGGCTTCGGCTTCACCTGGCCCGCCCGGTTCCCCGTGGTCCGCATCGACCAGATCCTGGTGAAGGGGATGGGCGTGACCTCCGCATGGACCCTTCCCGCCACCGGCAGCGACCACCTCCCCGTCGCGGCCTCCCTCCGGCTGTGACCGCACCGCAGACCCCACTGACTAGGATGGACTCAACAAATGTCCGTTTCTGAGGAGGTAGGTGGCGTGTCGGTACCCCGGGTCCCGGACCCCGTCAGCGTCCTCGTCGTCGAGGACGACGCCACCATCCGCCGCGCCGTCCAGCTGTCCCTGGAGCGGTACGGCTATCAGGTCGCCGTGGCCGCGGACGGACTCGACGGCCTGGAGGCGTTCCGGGCCGGCAGGTACGACCTGCTGATCCTGGACGTGATGCTGCCCGAGCTCGACGGCATCGGGCTGTGCCGCCGGATCCGCGAGGAGAGCCTGGTCCCGGTCCTGATGATGTCCGCGCGCGGCGACGCCCTCGACGTGGTGTCCGGACTGGAGGCGGGCGCCGACGACTACGTCGTCAAACCCGTCGACACCCCCGTCCTCGTCGCCCGCATCCGGACGCTGCTGCGCCGAGCCACCTTCCGGCCCGCCGAACCGGAGACGACTCCCGCGGTCGTCCCCGCGGATGCCGGGACGACGGCCCCCGGGGAGCTGGTCTTCGGCGACCTGTCCGTGAACACCCTCGGTCTGGAGGTACGCCGGGGCGGACGCCCCGTTCCGCTGACCCCCACCGAGCTGCGGCTGCTGCTGGAGTTCGCGGCGGCTCCCGGCGCCGTGCTCGACCGCCGGCGTCTCCTGAGGGACGTGTGGGACTACGGCTGGGAGGGCGACACCCGCGTCGTGGACCTGTGCGTGCTGCGGCTGCGCAAGAAGATCGGAGCCGAGCGGATCGAGACCGTCCGGGGCTTCGGCTACAAACTCGTCCGCGGCTGAGGGGCCGACCGCACCCATGGCCCTCTTCAACCCGCGCGCCCTGCGCTGGAAGATCGCCGCCCTGACCGCGGCCGCCTGCTGCGCGGTGGCCGCCGTGATCGGCGTCCTCGTCCACCAGGCGATGGCCGAACGAAGCGACCGCACCGGCGACGAACGCCTCTCCGCCCGCCTGGCAGCCGCGGAGCGCGAATACACCCGCACGGGCACCGCACCGCTCGACGTCGAAGTCCTCACCCCGCAACAGCTCGACGCACCGCTCGCGCGGGCGCTGGCCGCCAAGGACCCGGCCGCTCTGTACGCGACGTGGAACGACCGCAAACCCCCCAACTGGTACTGGATGTGGGCGGCCATGCCCGTCGACGGCGGCCGGGTACTCGTCGCCCGGACGGACATGAGCTCCGAGGTGCGCGGCCTCCAGCTCCTGGACCGCAGCATCGTCAAGGCCGTGCTCGCCGCCCTCCTGGTCGTCGTACCGCTCGCCGCCCTGGCCACCGAACCGGTGAACCGCAGGCTGCGCCGGGGATCCCGCACGGCCCGGGCCATCGCCGACGGCGACCTCGACGCCCGGATCGGACCGGGCGGCCGGGCCCGTGACGAGATCACCGAGATGTCGGCGGCCGTGGACGAGATGGCCGCGGCCCTGCAGCGCAAACTGGAGGGCGAACGCCGCTTCACCGCGGACGTCGCGCACGAACTGCGCACCCCGCTGATGGGGCTGTCCACCGCCGCCGGACTCCTCCCGGAGGGCGACGAGGTGGCCGACCTCGTCCGGGACCGTGCCCGGGCCCTGAACGGACTGGTCGAGGACCTCCTGGAGATCTCCCGGCTCGACGCCGGAGCCGAACGGGCCCGGACCGACGCCGTGCCGCTGGACGAACTGGTCGCCGACATCGTCCGCCGCACGGGGACACCGACCACCGTGACCGTCCGTGCCACCACGACCCTGGAAACCGACCCGCGCCGGGTGGAACGGATCGTGACCAACCTCGTCACCAACGCCCACCGGCACGGAGCCGCCCCCGTCGAAGTCACCGTGGACGCCACCGCCACGGGCGCGCGGATCCTCGTACGGGACCACGGTCCCGGCTATCCCGCGACGTTGCTTACGGAAGGCCCGCAGCGCTTCCGCACGGGAAGCCCCGAGCGGGGGCGCGGCCACGGGCTCGGGCTGACCATCGCGCTCGGGCAGGCGGGCGTCCTCGGCGCCGGGCTGGCCTTCGCGAACGCTCCGGAGGGGGGCGCGGTCGCCACCCTCGACCTGGACGGCGTACCCGGTCCGTCCCAGCCGCCGGCGCAGTGAGCCATTCCCGTGGACCGACCCGCGCCCTAGACTGCGACCGCTCCAACACCTGGCGATCATCGAGAGGGCGTGCGGGATGAAACGAACACTGATCAGCGCATTCGCGGCCGTGGCGTTAGTCGTGTCCGGGGGGAGCGTCGCCACCGCTTCCGACGGCGCTCCGCCGCGCACCACGCACGGACCCTGCCAGTACACCCAGACCCCGGACGAGCCGCCGGCGCGCCCCGTTCCGCTGCCGCCCGACCCGCGGCGCACCCCCAGCCGCGGCACGGTCGACATGGCCGTCCCGACCAGCCGGGGCCCGCTCCCGCTGCGCCTGGACCGGGCCAAGGCGCCGTGCACGGTCCAGAGTTTCCTGCACCTGGCACGGCACGGGTTCTACGACCGCACGGTGTGCCACCGTCTGACGGCGTACCCGACGCTGAAGGTCCTGCAGTGCGGCGACCCGACCGGTACCGGTGAGGGCGGGCCCGGGTACAAGTACAAGGACGAGCTGCCGGTCGACCTGCCGCCGGCACCCACCGATCCCACCGGCGCGCGCCGCCTCTACGGGCGAGGCCTGCTGGCGATGGCCAACGCCGGTCCGAACACGAACGGTTCACAGTTCTTCGTCGTCTACGGCGACTCCGCGCTGCGACCGAACTACACGGTGTTCGGCACGGTCGGCGCCGACGGCCTGACGACACTCGACGAAGTCGCCGCCGCAGGCATCGAGCCGACCGCGGAGAACCCGACACCGGTCGACGGCACACCCGCGCTGCGAACCGAGCTGCTCCGCGTCCGGCCGTCCTGGCCCTACTGACGCGGCCCCGCAGGGTGCGTCGTCGTCTCTGCCGGGAGAATCAGGTGGTCCGAGTACGGCCGACAAGATGACCGGAGAAGCGAGTGACGGCTCAGCAGCCCCCTGACGAGGCCCCGGCGACGGTGGCCACGGATGCCGGAATGCTCGTCCTGTGGGATCCGCGGCGGTTCGAGGCCGTCGTCGATGACGACACCTGGGAGGACGAACTCCTGGAGGACGAGGACATCGTCCGTCACATCGAGGCGGGCGCTCTGGTCCCGCTCAACGTCGGTGGCGACGGCGCGTTCCGTGTTCTGGTCCGGTCGGGCACCGCGGCCGCCCCGGCCGGGTTGACCGAGCGGGAGACAGCCCATCAGCTGGTGGCCTCCCAGCCCTACCTCTTCGTCTGCCACGGCCGCGCGCTGCTGGGTGGCATCGAAGACGTCAGCGGCGACGCCTCGGACGGTGTGATCGAACACCCCGTGCCCGAGGGCCGCTGTGCCGTGGTCGTCCACCTGATCGACTGGCAGGCCGAACCCGGCAGTCAGGACGGGGCGGGGCGGCCCGTTCCCGGAGCCCTGCCGGACTTCGCGGTGCTGATCAACCCTGCTCGGCCCGGTCGGGAAACCTTCCGGACGGCGGTGCGGACGTTCGAGGCGCCGAACGGCTGAGGCCGCTGTGCCCGCCCGGAACCGGATCGGGCCAATCCTGTCCTGCGGCCTTGACCGCCACGGCGCGCTCGTCCAGCGTCGTCCGCAAGTACCCGCAACTGGCTGGACAGGGGAGATCGCCATGGCGCTACGGTTCGTCGGGATGGACCCCAACACCGGCGGCGGGGGGTCGCCAACCGTCTGGGTCGACGAGGAGCAGCAGGAAATCGTGATCCAGGGCTGGAACCTCGACCCCGCCCGCACGGCCGAGGCGGCGTCGACCGAATGGGTCGCAGGACACGCGGTCGGCATCCCCGACGGCGAGACCCCGGTACGTGTGCCGTTCCGGCTGGTTCCGATCCTGAGGGAGGCATGTGATGTCGCAGAACGCTCCGGACTTCGCCGCGCTGATGAAGAAGGCTGAGCACAGCGCGGTCCACCTGGAGATGCGCGACGGCTACGGAGTCGGCGACGAGGCCGAGGAGTTCGCGGAGTTCAAACGCACCGGCAAGGTCGACCTCGACCCCACCGCCCGGTGGTGGCCCGAGTGGCTCGGCATCGTCCGCGACACCGTGGGCCGCGGCGTGGCCATGCGGCGGGCGCGGATCGTCTCGGAGCCGGTCACCGACTACATCCGGTGGGAGCACGCCGTCACCCCGCTGAACATCGAGGCCGGCGAGCGGGTCCGCTGGTTGCCGCGCCGAAAGGCGTCCGACATCGCGCTGCCGGGAAACGACCTGTGGCTGATCGACCGCCGCCTGGTGATGTTCCACTGGTGGACCGGTGACGGCGACTGGGCCGGTCACGAGTTCGTCGAGGAGCCAGCCGTGGTCAAGATGGTCTCCGACGCCTTCGAGAGGGTGTGGGAGCGCGCCACCCCTCACGACGAGTACGACGTCTGACCGCCGGCCCACCGCCTCATGCCCGCGTCCCCTTCCTCCAGCGCCCAGGCTGCCCGCGAAGCCCTCGCGGTACGGCTGACGCACCTGCGCCGGGACGCCGGCCTCAGCGGCAAGGAGCTCTCCTCCCGCTGCGGCTGGCACCCCGCCAAGACCACCCGCATCCAGAAGGGCGAGGCCGCCCCGTCGGACATGGACATCAGGGCGTGGTGCTCCGCCTGCGACGCCGAAGACCAGGCGGCCGACCTCATCGCCACCGCCCGCGCGGTCGACTCCATGTACGTCGAATGGCGCCGACGGCACCGCGACGGCATGCGCCGCACCCAGGAGGACTTCAACGCCCGGCACGCCCAGGCCCGGATGTGCCGCGTCTACGTCTCCAACGTCGTGCCCGGCTTCCTCCAGACCCCCGCCTACGCCAACGCCCTGATGCAGTCCATCACCGAATTCCAGGGCACCCCGAACGATGTGAGCGAGGCGGTGGCGGCCCGCGTCGCCCGGTCCCGCTACCTCTACGAAGGCGGCCACCGGTTCGTCGTCCTCATCGAGGAGTGCGTGCTGCGCTACCTCCAGGGCGACAACACGACCATGGCGGCCCAGCTCCGGCACCTGCACACCGTGATGCCGCTCCCCTCGGTCTCGCTGGGGGTCATCCCATTCACCGCACGGCGCACCATCTGGCCCCTGGAGGCGTTCTACGCCTACGACGAGCACCTCGTGGTCGTCGAGACGCTCACCGCCGAGATCGACGTCCGCCAGCCCCGCGAGATCGCCGACTACCTCAAGGCGTTCAACGAGCTGCGCGAGCTGGCCGTCTACGGCGACCAGGCCCGCGCCCTGGTCGACTCCGCGATCAGCGCACTCGGGTGAGTTCCCGCAATTACCCGCAACTTCGTTGAGCCCGGCTCCCCCGCCTCCCTACGGTGTTCCCGCACCCCGGATCAATCCACCGGCTCCGGAGCGGGCCGCAGGCTCCCCACGGCCCGGGGCGGGCAGCACCGCACCACGCACCACTCGAATCACGATCGAGAGGAGCACCACATGACCATCACGCTCGACACCCCGGCCAAGCAGGACGCCGGCGGGTACCGCGACCCCCGGGACCACGTGAGCCCCGAGGTGTGGGACCGCGAGGTCACCCTGCTGATGCGGGACCACCCCTTCGACGAGGTCATGGCCACCCGCCTGTTCCACGCCGCGGTGTCGTACCTGATCACCGCGATGGAGAAGTGGGACGGGCCGACACCGCTGGAGATGTGCTGCGGCCGGATCGTGGACATCGCCGTGCACGTGTTCATCCTCGACACCAGGAACTACCGCGAGTTCTGCGCAGAGCACTTCGGCGGCCGGTTCCTGGAGCACGTCCCCGAGATCGCCTTCAAGTACGACGGGTCGGTGGAGCGGACCGCGCAGATCATCCACGACAACGGGTTCGAGGTGGACTGGAAGCTGTGGGAGGCCGACTACGCCAAGTGCGGCCCGTGCCACCCCGGATCCAAGTGCCACTGACCCCGTAGGCCCGTGAGGGCCGCCCCGCCCGGAGGTGCCCCGCGCACCTCCGGGCTCCTTTCATGCCCATACATCCAAGTTCATGCGTTCTGTCCCCACCGGAACCCCGACGGGAGTAGCTTGGCGGCCGCCCCACATGCCCCACCCCTCCCGGAGGACCCTTCATGTCCAGCGCCGCCCCCAGCACCGCAGCCGAGTACTGGGACAAGTACCGCCCCCACCGCGAGCGCCCCGCAGCCGACCGCTTCGACTGGACGGGCCTGCCGGACACCGGCCCCGGTGCCGAGATCCTCGGCACGCCGAAGACCGCGCTGGACCTCGGCCCGGCCGAGGGCGAGAACGCCGCCTTCCTCGCCCGCGCCGGCATCCAGGTGACCGCCGTGGACTTCTCCCCGGTCCAGGTCGACCGCGCCCGCGCGTTCTGGACCGACGTCCCGGGCCTGGAATTCGTCCACGCCGAAGCCTGCGCCTTCCTCGACCGGGACGTGCGGCCGTGGGACGCCGTCTACTCCACGTGGGGCGCCGTCTGGTTCACCGACCCCGACGAGCTGTTCCCCCGCATCGTCAAGCGCCTCGCCCCCGGCGGCACCTTCGCCTTCTCCCACCGCGAACCCGTAGCAGGCCAGTACGGCGCCCAACGTATGGGCGGCCGGTGGCTGGAGGGCCGCGAGGGCGAACTGACCGTCCTGCGGTGGCAGCACACCCCGCCGCAGTGGACCGACCTCCTCAAGCGCCACGGCTTCACCGAGGTCCGGGCCGAGGTCGTTCCGTCCCCCGACGCGACCCCGGGCACCCTGTTGGTGACCGCCAGGACGGCCGGGTGCGACCCCGACGCGCCCGGCCGGGGGAGCGGCCGGGGCCGGGGAGACGCCGACGCTTTCCGGTGAACCTCACCCGAACTCCCAGCGCAGCCGCCGCTGTTCGTCCACCGCGGGCGTGTGGCCGCCCAGGGGCCGGCCCGTTTCGAGTGCATCGGCCGTCCCCTCCAGGAGCGCCGGGAGCGAGGTCCACGCCTGGTGCGCCACCCGCACGAGGCCTGTCACCGGCTCGGCTTCGTGGACCCGGCCACGGTCGCTCCAGGTGCGCTGGTCGAGCACGAGGCGGCGCCCGGTGACGTCCCGGGCGACGGGGATGAAGTCCGGGTGCCCGTAGAGGGCGAAAGCGGCCCCGTTCCCCAGGAAGTGGTCGTCGGCGTCCGCTTCCTCTTCCTCCGGCATGGTCCGGTCGTGGTAGCGGGTGAGGAGCCGCCAGTCGTCCGCGATCTCGCGCGCGCTCATCGGCGCGTAGAACCCGGGCAGCAGCGTGACCCCTTCACCGGCCGAGCCGTCGTGCCGCAGCAGCGACGTGACCAAGGGCTTCAGGAGCGGCGAGCCGATGACGCGTTCGGCCGCGGCGATGTCGGCCGGATCTGCCGGCGGTGCCAGTGCGGCGCGGCTCGCCGGCGCGTGCTCGGCCAGCCAGTCCTCGATGCGCGTCCAGGATTCACTCACGTGTGCGGTCATGGCACGCCATGCTGCCGCACACCGCTGACAGCGGTGAGGTGACGGGTCTGTTCCTCGGGGACACTGACACCGGCGCCGAACCCGGCACCGGCACGCGGGCACCGAGCGCGCCTTCACGCTGTCCTCTGCCCCTCGGCCGGACCGAGGGGCAGAGGGGCGGCCAGGCTGGTCAGCCTTCGGCAGCGGCCAGTTCCGGTTCCAGGGCGCGTAGGTTCTCCAGAGCCCTGGCGTAGTCGACGGGCAGTACACGGCCCGACCGGATCAGGTCCAGGGCGGCTCGTGCTTCGACGAGCCCGAGTCCGGACGCCTTCCGCATCCTCGACAGGGCCTTGGAAGCGCGGCCTTCGGCTGCCAGCGCCAGTGCCTCGTGCTGCACCTCCAAGGACATGGGGGTGATCAACGCGGTGGTCTCTTGTTTACCCATTGTCATCACCTCTGCCTGCCCGGCCTACCGGCAATTGTTCCTGATGCTGTCGATGCCCAGGATGGAGCCGGCCAGGCCACCGAGGGTCGCTCCGCCGGACTCGGGCCGCGCTGTTCCTGCGGCGCGTTCAGGCCAGGAGCCGGACCACCTGCCAGGCGAGGACGAGGTGGACCCCGGCGCAGGTCGTCCAGCCCGTTGCCCGGCGGAGGCCGTTGCGGACGGCCTGGATCCATCCGGTGGCGATCAGGAGTACCGCCAGGCCGACGCAGATCCAGGCCCCGATGAGCCATGGAGCGGCCAGGTCGGTGATGATCACGATGAGCCCGGAGGGGAACAGCACGAGCATGGGAACGGCCCATGTGCCCTCCGTCGCCACGTTCTCGACGGCCTCTTCGCTCATATCCGTCCGAACCCTCCTTCCATGGTGTTCGGCCGGGTCAGTGGTTGAAGTGCCACCAGATGTCATACAAGGACAGGCCGGGCATGACGGCCTTGATGGGGTAGCGGACCCATGCGGGCTTGCTGTCGAACCACTTCTGGAAGTCGGCGTACTTGCCGCCGACGGCCCTGGCGAAGCCGCCGATCTTCTGGAAGGCGGATGCGATCGCCTTCCAGTTGGGGTCGGCGACCACGGGGAAGGCGGTGTTCTCGTCGAAGGCGACCGTCTGGACGATGCGGTTGCCTTCCACCCGGTAGGAGGTGGCGACGGGGTCGCCGTTGGCGTCCTTGGCCCACGGGGCGTCGAGGAGGCCCAGCGGCATCCGGTCCTTGACCACGAGGAGGGAGCCGTCGGCCAGCTGCTTCACCTCGGCGCCGGCGGGCAGCCCGAGGTCGAAGCCGTACTCCTTGGGCGCGCTCTTGTCCTTGACGACGACCAGGGCCCGCGCCCCGTCGGCGGTGGCCTGCACGGCGAGGTCGGCGCCGGGCACGGCGTCGGGGTAGACCGTGGTGCCCCTGCCGGTGCTGACACCGGCGCTGTCCTTCGTCTCGGGCAGGCCGATCGAGACGCGTTCACCGGTCCCCGTCGCCACGAAGACCTCGCCCGCCGAGCTGGCCGGAAGGCTGTTCCCCGGGACGGCGGCAGCCAGGAGCCCGGCCGTGCCGGTGGCCTTCTCGACCGCCTGCCCGCTGCGCTCGACCCCGGTCGGGTTCGAGTCGGCCAGGGCGGCGGAGGACATGCCGCCGACCAGGGATACGGACACGAGGCCGGCCACGGCCGCGCCGCGAAGTGATGCTCTGTACACGGATTTCCTCAACACGAGTCGTTCAGGCGCCTGGCGGGGAGTCGCTCCGGGCCGCGGCGCCGTCGGTCCGCACCAGCATCGGATCGGCCGGGCCCGCGCCGTACCCCCCGCAGGGCGGTACCCACCCCGCCGACCGGCGGGTTTCCGGGTCCTGCCCCGGGCCGTGACGCCGGCGTCGTCGCCCCCCGCGGGCTCCGCTGCGGTCACCGCGCGGGTGCCTCGTGCGCGTGGGGGAAGACCGCGGTGACGGTGTAACCGCCGTCGGGGGCGGGGCCGGCGGTCAGGGTGCCGCCGAGGAGGCGGGCGCGTTCCGCCAGCCCGGTGAGGCCCTGGCCGCTTCCGGGGATGGGAAGGGGGCGTGCGTCGTCAGCAGGAGGTCCAGGGGGTCCAGGGGGTCCGTTGCGGACCCTGACGTGCAGGCCGTGGCCGTCGGCCGTGACGGCCACCTCCACGGGGGATCCGGCAGCGTGCTTGCGGACGTTGGTCAGGGCTTCCTGGACCGTGCGGTAGACGGCGCCCTCGACCTCGCGCGACGCGTGCGGCCAGGCGCCGGGGAGGTCGAGGCGGACGGCCAGGCCGCTGTCCCCCACCAGCTCGCCGAGGCTCGCGAACCCTGGCGCCGGCGGTGGCCCGGCCCCGGCGCCCTCGGCGGTCCGCAGCATGTGGAGCAGGCCGTGGAGTTCGGTGACGGTCTGCGCGGCCAGCCGCTGGATCTGCCGGGCACTGTCGTGGACGTTCACGCTTTCGGGCCGGGCGACCTGGAGTGCCCCGGCCCGCAGGCTGATCAGGCTGATCTTGTGGGAGACCGTGTCGTGCATCTCCCGTGCCAGCCGGCTGCGTTCGGCGTTCAGCACCTGCTGGGTGTGCAGCCGTTCCTCCAGCACCCGGCGGGCCCGGGCTTCTCTCAGCTGCTCGTGTCGGGCCCGTGTGGAGCGGCCGATGACGATGGCGAGGACCGGTCCGACGCAGCACTCCAGCGGAGAGGCCGCGTCCAGGTTCTCCAGGCCGACCGTGAGGGGGATGTTGCCGGAGGCAGGGGAGACGAGGCCGTAGAGGAAGGCGGTCACCGCTGCCGCGGACCACCCCACCACCACCGGTCCGCGCCGGGCGGCCACGTAGTACAACGCGATCAGCGGTGCCAGGTTGAGGTACCCGAGGCAGTACGCGGGCAGCGTGACGAGCAGGGCCACCTCCGGGGCCCTGTAGCGCAGGAGCAACGAGGTCGCGGACGCCAGGGAGAGGGCCAGACTGGTGACCGACTGGGAGGGGACGTTGATGATGAGGGCATCGGCCATTGCGCCGAGAACGGGCACCAGGCTCCAGGCAGGACGCCCGCCGGCCGAAGCGTGATGGTCCTCGACCGACGCGCCGGGGACGGTCGCGCCAGGAGCAGGACCCGGCCTGCTGCGCAGGGCCGGGAGGCCGGCGCGCAGACCCGTCGGCATCCGCACGATCACGACCGGTCCCGCCCGGGCCCGAGCAGCCCCGCACGGTCGGCGACGACGGCGGCCTGGACACGGTTGAGGCCGCCCAGCTTCGTCAGCACCGAACTCACGTGGTCCTTGACGGTGCCGTGAGCCAGGTGCATCCGCTGCGCGATGCCGAGGTTGTTGTGGCCGGCGGCCACCTGGGCCAGTACCTGGAGCTCACGCCTGCTCAGCCGGCCCACGAGCCCGACCGCCTCGGCGTCGTGGCCCGAGGCGAGGTACCCCTCGATCACGGGTCCTGCCGCCTCGGGCGCCAGTACCCGGCCGCCGGCCGCGAGGGTCCGCACCGCGTGGACCAGCTGCTCCGGCGAGGAGTTCTTCATCAGGAACCCGGCCGCCCCGGCCCGCAGCGCCTCTTCGACGTACTCCTCCAGCCCGAAACTGGTGAGCATGGCCACGACCGGAGCCCCCGGTGCGCCGACGGTCCGGCGGAGCACGGACATCCCGTCCACGCCCGGCATCCGGATGTCCAGCAGCAGCACGTCCACGCGATGGGACCGCACGCTCTCCACCGCGCCGACGCCCCCGGCCTCGGCCACCACCCTGATGTCGTCAGCGGAGTCCAGGATCAGCCGCAGCCCCGCCCGGACCACCGGCTCGTCGTCCACGACCGCGACTCGAATCACAGCTTGTTCCCCGCCCCATGTACGTGTGCTACCGCCTACGACGGCATTCCGCCGCAGCGCGTTGCCCCGCCCGAGTGTGCCGCGCGACACACCGCCCGCCGTGCCCGGCGCCCGACCACCCCGTCGTGGCCGTCCCGGGGTCTTCACGCTCCGCGGGATGCCGGGCTGGTCCGCGAGTACTACGCCGACACCACCGCGAAGTTCCCCAAGACCAAGCGCTTCGCGTGACGGTGTAGGCCCGAGCGCCCCTCCGCCTGGTGGAGGGGCGCTCACCGCGATCACGCTCAGGGTGGTGGTGGCGGTGGGGTTCGTGCGGTGTCGGCGGGCCGCCTGGTCACGGGCGTGGATCCGGCGGGGCGGGGGCGTCGTGCGGCCGGGCCGCCGCGAGCCGCAGCGCGTCGAGGACGGCGGCCGCGACGCGCTGTTGGCCGGACGGGGTGAGGTGGACGCCGTCGTCCTCCAGGTGGCCGTGGGCGGCGGCTCGCGTGTCGACCGTGACCTCGGGTTCCGCGAGCAGGAGTTCGGCGACGGCGTCGAGGTCCGCTCCGGACCAGCCGATGCCCGCCCGCCGGAAGTGGACGTAGCGCACGACCCGGTCGGGATCGATGCCGGTCGGGGTGAGCCAGACCCACCGGGCCCCGGTGCGGCGGACCGTCAGGTCGCGCAGGGTCCGCAGGGCGCGGCGGGTCTCGGCAGCGGCGACGAGCGGGACCCCGTCCAGCCGCTGGACGTCGTTCGCCCCCAGCATGCACAGCACCCAGTCGGGCCGCTGGAACGCGAGCATCGGTACGTTCGCCAGGGCCTGGGTCGTCGTACTGCCGGACACGGCCAGGTTGGTGCAGCGGACGTGCTCGGGGAGCAGGTGCCGCAGGATCTCGAACCAGGAGAGCCGGTCGGCGGTGGAGCTCTCCCCGACGGCCACGACGTGCTCGCCGGGCCGGAACGGCAGCGCGGCCGGCTGCGCGGCTGCTCCCGGCGTGGCCGCGAGCGCGGCGGCGGCCGCCCGGTTCCGTGCCGTGAACCGGTCCAGGCGCGCCCGGTAGCCGGCCGTGTCGAGCCCGAACAGGGCTGCCAGCGCGGCCTCGTCGGGGGTGGGGCCGAGGTGGCGCAGGACCTTCTCGGGCTGGTGGAAGCGGAGCATCCGTTCCGCCGGATCAGGGGTGGTCGCAGTGCTCGTCATGGCGGTCAGCCCTCCGTGCGGACGCGGCGGCGCGGGAGCATGAACCCGGCCGCGACCAGCCACAGCAGGCCGGTGAACCGGGCGATCGGCAGCAGCAGGGCGGCGCCGTCGGCCAGCAGGACCAGCGTGGACAGTTCGGCGACCGCCGCGACGGCCAGGCCCGCCACGGCGAGGGCGCGCGGGAGCAGGCCCGCGAGCAGCGCCGGTACGGCGATCCCGGCGACCAGCAGGCCGAGCAGGACGACGTGGGCGGGACCGCCGAGCCCGAAGGTCAGGTAGTGCAGGGCCCGTACGAGGTCACCGCGGGCGGTGACCTCGGGCCGCGACAGTACCCAGGTGACCAGGCCGGAGCACGCGAGGAAGGCCGCGGCGAGGACGCCTCCGGCGAGGGCGATGGTGGCGCCGGGGGCACGGACGCCGAGCTTGTGCAGCCGCGCCGAGACGGTGGCCGCGTAGATCGCGAGCGGCACCGAGGCGGCGAACTGGAGGGCTCCGAGCACGCGGACGGCACCGGTGTGGTCGCGGAAGTAGGAGGTCGCGGTGTCGGTGGAGCCGAAGGGCGAGGGGAAGGGGTGCCCGTCCGCGAGGAGGATGCTGAGCAGGAGCCCGGCGAGGAAGAGGGCGGTGAAGACCACGGCGAGGATGCCGGGCGGCGGCCCGGCCTGCGGGTCGCGGCGGCTGCGTGTCCCCGCGGTGGCGGTGGTGCTGGCGGTGGTCGCGGCGGTGGAGGTCACGGCACAATCCGTTCTCTCAGGTTAATCGTTCACCGGTCAGAATCATTTCCGTGGCTTACGATAGACGCGTGAACAGTCCCCGGCAACCGCATACGACGGGCCCCACCCCGGCCGCCGGGCCGCGCGGGGCCGCGTTCCTGCTCGCCCAGATCGGCGCGCACGCCGCCGGACGCTTCGCCGAACGCGTCGGCCACCTGGGACTGACCCCGGCCGACGTCGGACTGCTGCGCATGATCGCCGGGCAGCCGGGGCGCAGCCAGCGGGCCCTCGCCGAGGACCTGGGCGTCGTACCGAGCCGTGTCGTCACGCTCATCGACACCCTGGAGGGCAAGGGCCTCGTCGAACGGCGGCGCAGTGCGGAGGACCGCCGCAACTACGAACTCCACCTCACGGCGGAGGGCGGACGCACCCTCGGCGCGGTCTCCCGCGCGGCCGCGGCCCATGAGGACGCCCTCCTCGCCGGCCTCGACCCGGAGCAGCGCGCGCACCTGCTCGGCCTGCTCGAACGCATCGCCGCCGAACAGCAGCTGACGCCCGGAGTCCACCCCGGCTACCGCGGCCGCGGCTGAGACCCGTACCGGTCCGGGGAACAAGGGCGGGGTCGGCGGCCGACGGCGAGGACCATGGGTGCGCGGCACCCGACCCGTCATCCACGACGACGCGGAGCGGCCGGGCGACGGCAAGTCGGCTGCAAGTGGGCTGCAACAGGCGTCCGCAGAGTGGGGGTCATGACTTCGAGCAACGCCCCCGAACCCACCGTCCACGCCTACACCCGCGAGATGGCGATGATCCACCAGGTGTTCCGCCGCGAATCGCGCCTGCTCGCCGAGCTCGTCCAGGATGTCCGCCCCGCCGACACCGCCCGCGCCCGGGTGCTCGCCGAGCACTGGCGGCTGTACGCCGTCGGCCTGCACGCCCACCACACCGGCGAGGACGAGATGCTCTGGCCGGTGCTCCTGCCCCACCTGGACCTCGACGCCGAGCAGGTCCTGGCGATGGAGGCGCAGCACCGCGAGCTCGACGAGGGGATCACCGAGGTGCACCGGCTGATGGACCGGTGGCAGGCACAGGCCCTGGCCGCCGACCGCGACGAACTCTCCGACGCCCTGCGCCGGCACCACCGGCAGCTGTGCGCCCATCTCGACGAGGAGGAACGCGAGGTCATGCCGCTGGTCGCGCTCCACGTGAACCAGGAGCAGTGGCAGGCGGTGGGCGAACGGGGCCTGGCCGAGACCCCGAAGAACCGGCTGATGATCGCCCTGGGCGCCATCCTGGAGGACAGCTCACCTCAGGAACGCGAGGAGTTCATGGCCCGGCTGCCCCTTCCGGCCCGGGTGCTGTGGCGGCTGCTGGGGCAGCGGCAGTACCGCCGCGAGACCGACCGGATCCGCGGCGGCCGCGGCACCGCCGCCTGACGCACCGTCCCGCTCCGCCCGCTCCCCCCGCTCCCCCCGCCCCTCCCGCACCGATAGACCGATAGAGGACCCCGCACCGATGCGCATCGGATTCTCCGTCCCCCAGTTCGGCCCCTTCGCCGACCCCGACCGCACCGCCGCGATCTGCGTCGCGCTCGAGGACCTGGGCTGCCACAGCCTCTGGGTGGCCGACCGGCTCCTGGCACCGCTCACCCCCGCCGAGGGATACCCCGGCGGGAAGGAGATGCCCGCCCGGTACGCCACCCACCTCGACCCGCTGCTCGCCCTGGGCCTGGCGGCCACCGTCACCGAACGGGTCCGCCTGGGCAGCAGCACCCTCAACGCCCTGTGGCAGCCGCCCCTGGTGCTCGCCCGGGCGCTGACGACCCTCGACCTGATCAGCCACGGCCGCCTCGACGTCGGCATCGGGCTCGGCTGGATGCGCGAGGAGTACACGGCCGCCGGAGTGCCCTGGCAGGGCCGCGGCGCCAGGCTGGAGGAGACCCTCGACGTCCTCGACGCCGTCTGGCGCTCCGAACGGGTCGCCCACACCGGCCCCCTGTGGACGATCCCCGAGTCGACCGTCCTGCCCAAGCCCCTCCAGAGCCCGAGGCCCCCGGTCCTGCTCGGCGGCTTCACCCCGTACGCCCTGGAGCGGGTCGGCCGGCGCGCCGACGGCTGGCTCGCGGCGTCGATGCCGCTGCCCCACCTCCAGGGGCTGTGGGCCGTCGCCGCCGAGGCCGCCGAGCGGGCCGGCCGGGACCCGGCGGCGCTGCGCCGCGTGTTCCGGCTCAACCCCGAGGTCACCACGGCGGACGCGGACCCGGGGGAGACCCACTTCCGCGGCACCGTCCGCCAGCTCTGCGACCACCTCGCGGTGATGTGCACGCGGGACACCGACGAGGTGCTCGTCGACCTCCAGCTGACCACGGACACGCCCGAGGAGTACCTCGACCTCGCCGCGGAGTTCACGGCGGAACTGGCCTAGCGCCTAGGAACCGTCCGGCGGCCCGTCCAGCTCCGCCAGCCCGGCCCGCGCGGCCTCCGCCCACAGGGGCGAGTCCCACGCGGCGGCCACGCGCGCGGCCTCGTGGAAGTGGCGGCGGGCCCGTTCCGGCCGGTCCAGGAAGCGGGCCAGCTCGCCCAGCGTCTGGGCGACGGGCCGGAAGACGACGCTGAGGCTGCTCGCCCCGCCCGCCATGTCCGCCAGCGGCAGCAACTGCTCGTACACCTCGGCGGCCGCCCCCCGGTCCCGGAAGGCCACGGCGGCCATGCCGCGCAGGCCGGACAGGATGCCGTACGCGAAGTCGCGCCGCAGCGGCACGCGCTGCCCGAAGACCGCCCGGGCCTCGTCGGGGCGGCCCGCGGCCAGCAGCGCGAGCGCGGCGAGCGACTCGTTGTGCGGCTTGTACTGCTCCCACACCACGAGCAGTACGGGCAGCATCTCCGCGAGCCGGCCCTGCTGCAGCCGCATGCACCCGACGCTCAGGGCGGCCAGACCGCTGAGGTCCACCGCCCCCAGGGCCCGCAGCTCCGCCACGGCCGCCCCCAGGTCCCGCTCGGCCTCCTCGAAGCGCCCCTGGGCCATGGCCAGCATCGGCCGGCGCAGCCTGGCCACCGCGAACGCGCCCTGGA
This sequence comes from Streptomyces sp. NPDC004126, assembly GCF_050275515.1. Lineage (NCBI taxonomy): Bacteria > Bacillati > Actinomycetota > Actinomycetes > Kitasatosporales > Streptomycetaceae > Streptomyces > Streptomyces sp. NPDC004126. The sequence goes on from NZ_JBNNPF010000011.1 coordinate 128,998, forward strand.
GACCGTACGTACGGGCGATCCCGTCGGCGCGCACGAGGCAGCGTTCCATCTCCGCCGGGTCGTTGCGGGAGGCGGCGATCCGGGCGGCGATGTAGGCGCTCATCCACGCGTACTCGGGACCGTCCTGCGCCCCGGCCACCTCCGCGAGCTCCCGGTGCAGCTCCAGGTAGGCGGCGGGTTCCAGCTCGACGTCGACCTTGCGCAGCAGCGACGTCAGCGTCAGCCCCCGCAGCCGGGGGTCCCCCGTGGCGCGGGCGAGGTCCACGGCCCGGCGGGCCACGGCCACCGCGCGGGGGTCGGTGTCGTCGAGGGCGTCCGACAGCTGGTCCAGCAGCAGGCACCGCGTGCGGTCGTCCGGCCCCGAGTCCGCCGGCAGCCCGCCCAGCAGCCCGCCCAGCTCCTCGACGGCCTCCGGATCGGACGCCGCGTACGGGCGCACGCGCCACGGCGTCGGCTCCGTCCACGTCGAGTACGCGGCGGTCAGCAGGTCGGGCCGGCCCTCCGCACGGGCCACCCGTACCGCCTGCTCCTGCGCCTCGCGCGCCGGCACCACCGCCCCCATCCGGATCCGGCAGTCCACCAGCTGCCCCAGCAGCACCACCCGCAGCAGGGCCGCGTCCTGGTCGGCGAAGGCCGCCGGATGGTCGTCGAGCAGGCCGAGGGCCGCGCCCAGCAGGGCCTCGGCGTTCTGCGGGGCGTAGCGGCGCACCGCCTGCTCGCCCGCCAGCCGGGCGTGACGCACCGCCGGCCCGGCGTCGGCCGACACGACCGGGGCCGCCCGCAGCAGGTGGTGGGCGGTGGCGGCGACGTCGTCCGAACCGAGGGCGATCAGGCCCCGGCCCAGCCGGGAGTGCATCCGGGCCAGCCGCAGCCGCGTGAGCTCGCCCTCCAGGGCGTCCCGCACGAGGGCGTGCGTGAAGCGGACCGTACCCGGACGCGGCTCGGTGAGCAGACCGGCCGTCACCCCCGCGTCCAGGGCGTCGAGGAGCTGCTCGCCGTCGCCGTCCGAGGCGTGCAGGAGCAGGGCGACCGGAGCCTCCCGGCCGGCGACCGCCGCCAGCCGCAGTCCGGCCGCCACGGCCGGCGCGAGCAGCGCCAGCCGCCGCCGCAGCACGTCCTGCACCCCCTGCGGGACCCGGGCGAGCGCCTGCTCCTCGCCCTCACCGGCCAGCAGCAGCGAACTCTCCCGCAGGTGGAAGGGGTTGCCCCCGGCCCGCTCGGCCAGCGCCACGGCCGCGTGCTCGCTCATCCCGGCCGCGCCGCGCCGCAGCAGCTCCTTGGCCTGGTCCGCCGACAGCCCGCCGAGCGCCAGCCGTACGGGCGAGCAGGCCGCCAGCCGGGCCAGCGCCCCGGTCAGATCGCCCTCACCGGTCCGGTACGAGCCGACCAGCAGCAGCGGTACGTCGCGCAGCCGCTCCGCGCACAGCAGGAACAGCTCGACGCTCTCCTGGTCGCCCCGGTGCAGGTCGTCCAGCACGACGGCCAGCGGCCGCCGCCGGGCGACGTCCCGCAGCCAGCCGAGCAGCGCCCTGTGCAGCCGGAAGCGCCGCGCCGGGCTGCCGTCCGGCTGCGCGGAGCCGCCCGCCGCGCCCGGCGCCAGCAGCGGGGCGAGCTCGTCGGCGTACGGGCCCGGCGGAGCGTCCTCGGCCAGGCCGGGCAGCATCTCGAACCAGGCCCACCCGGGCGGGGCGCCGTCGGTCTCCGGACACTGCCCGGCACCGACCAGCCAGCCCTGCGGCGGCAGTTGGCGTACGACGGCCTCCAGGAGGCTCGACTTCCCGATGCCCGCCTCACCGGAGATCAGCACCACCTGCGCCCGGCCCGCCCGCGCCCGGTCCGCGGCGGCGGCGAGAGCGGCCAGCTCCCCGTCACGGCCCAGCAGCCGGTCGGCGTCCAGCACTGTCCCCGCGCCCGCGCCTGTGACCGCGTCCGCTGTCGGCCCCGCCTCCGCCTCCGCCGCGACGCCGGCCACCCGGACGGCCCCTTCTGCGGGATCACCGGCCGGGGCGGGCGTCCCGGTGGCCCGGTGGAGCACGTCCAGCCGCTGGTGCAGCAGGGCCTGCTCCAGTTCCAGCAGGGCCGGCCCGGGCTCGACGCCGAGTTCCTCGCCGAGGACCCGGCGGGCCTGCCGCAGCGAGGCGAGGGCGTCCCCCTGCCGGTCACGGGCCCACAACGCGAGGGCCAGCAGCCGCCAGCCCTCCTCGTGCAGCGGCCGCTCCCGGGTCAGCGCGCCCGCCTCGGCGAGGGCCTGCGCGGCCTGCCCGCAGCCCAGCCGGGCCGCGGCGAGCCGTTCGCGGGCGCTGCGGTGCACCTCGTCCAGGCGGGCACGCTCACCGGCGGTCCACGGCTCGTCCGAGAACTCCGCGTAGGGCTCGCCGCCCCAGGCCGCGAGCGCCCCGGCCAGCCCCTCGACGACGGCGCCGGCGGGCACCTCCCGCGCCGAACAGGCCGCCACCCGCTCCTCGAACACCCAGGCGTCGACGGCACCGGGCTCCACGGCGAGGGCGTAACCGTACGGCGCGCTCACCAGCACCCGCGCGGGCGTACGCGGCGCACGCCCCGGTTCGAGGACGCGCCGCAGGCGCGCGATGTAGGCGTGGAGCGAGGCCTGCGCGCTCGACGGAACACGGGCCGGCCACAACCGCTCGATGATCAGCTCGGTGGGCACGACCGCCCCGCGCGCGAGCAGCAGCTGGACCAGAACCATCCGGGCGAGCCGGCCGCCCGCGTCGACCGCACGCCCGCCGACCTCGACCCGGAACGAGCCGAGCACCTTCAATGTGACCATGACAAGCACATCGTAGATCGCCGTGAAAGGGCCCAAGTACCGCGGCACCACCCGCTGCCGGCCTACGGCGTGGCGGGAAGCCGGATCGTGACGAGGAGACCCCCGCTGGGGCGGGGCGTGAGGTCGAGGGTCCCGTCGTGTGCCCGGACGATGCTGTGCACGATGGCCAGCCCGAGGCCGACACCGGCGTGCTCGTCGGTGCGGATGCGTGTCGTTCCGCGTTGGAAGGGTTCGGTGAGGGTCGGCACCAGTTCCGGTGGGAGCCGATGGCCGCTGTTCTCGACCCGCAGCACGCTCGCGCCGTGCTGCGCTTCGGTGTGGACCGTTACGGCGCCGTCGGCGGGGAGGTTGTGGACGACGGCGTTCTGGACGAGGTTCGTCACCATCCGCAGCAGGAGCGCCGCGGAGCCGACGGTCCGTGCCTCCTCGCCGGTGACGTTGAGCGTGATCCGGCGCTGCTCGGCGAGGGGGAGCAGCGTTTCGGCGGCTTCTTCGGCGAGGAGGGACAGGTCGACGGGCTCGCGGGCGAAGCTCCTGCGGTCGGCGCGGGTGAGCAGCAGCAGGGCCTCGGTGAGGTCGATCGCCCGCGTGTTGACGGTGTGGAGGCGTTCGATGAGTTCGCCCCGGTCCCGTGTGGGGTCGTTGCGGGCGACGTCGAGGAGTGTCCGGGAGATGGCCAGAGGGGTGCGGAGTTCGTGGGAGGCGTTCGCGGCGAACCGTTGCTGTTCGCCGAGGTGGGACTGGATCTGTTCGAGCATGGTGTCGAACATGTCGGCGAGTTCGCGGAATTCGTCCGTGCGGCCTTCCATGCGGATCCGGTGGGACAGCGATCCGTTCGAGGCCATCCGTGCCGCGTCCGCGATCCGTGTGAGCGGTGCGAGCATCCGGCCGGCGAGGACCCATCCTCCCAGGAGGCCGAACACCAGGAGGAAGGCCATCGCCGTGGCCGCGGCGGGGGCGAAGACGCGCACGAGGAGGTAGCGGTTGGGCGCGACCCCGAGAAGCCCCTTGGGGCTGTCCGGTACGTAGCGCAGCAGGAACACCCGTACCACGGCCAGCAGGAGAGCGCCGGCGAGGAGGAGGAACCCGGCGTAGCTGATGGTGAGTTTCAGCCGGGCGCTGAGCCCTGGGCGTCTAGTCATGAGGGTTGCCGGTGTCGATCCGGTAGCCGACGCCGGGCACCGTGGCGATGAGCCCGGGTTCGCCGAGTCGTTTGCGCAGGGCGGAGACGGTGATGCGGACGGCGTTGGTGAAGGGGTCGGCGTTCTGGTCCCAGGCCCGCTCCAGGAGTTCTCCGGCGCTGATGACACCGCCTTCGGCGGCGAGGAGGACTTCGAGTACGGCGAACTGCTTGCGGGTGAGAGCGACGTAGCGTCCGTCACGGAAGACCTCCCGGCGGAAGGGGTCCAGCCGCAGGCCCGCGATCTCGCGGACCGGGGGCCGGGCGTAAGCGCGCCTGCGGTCGAGTGCCCGCAGCCGCATGACGAGCTCGCGGAGCTCGAACGGCTTGGTGAGGTAGTCGTCGGCGCCGAGTCCGAACCCGGAGGCCTTGTCGTCGATCCGGTCGGCGGCGGTGAGCATGAGGATCGGGACACCGCTGCCGGAGGCGACGATCCGCCGGGCGACCTCGTCACCGGAAGGGCCGGGAATGTCGCGATCAAGAACAACGATGTCGTAGACGTTGATGCTCAGCAGTTCCAGAGCGGTGTCGCCGTCACCCGCGATGTCGGCGGCGATCGCTTCCAGCCGGAGACCGTCACGGACGGCTTCGGCCAGGTAGCGCTCGTCCTCCACGATCAGCACACGCATCCCCGAAGCCTAAGCGGCACGGCATATCGCCGGCATATGGAGCATGCCTCAACGGATGTGACGGCGAGCCACGTATCGCGGGCGTATCGAAAACCGCATACGCCACCGCAACGGTCCTCCGTCTTCAGTGGAGGCATCGACCGCAGCAGACCCGCAACGGTCGGCTTCTCGATCGGGAAAGGATCGTGATCATGAACTCGGATTCCGTACGCGCTGTCGACCGGCGGCGGCTGCTCGGGTGGGGCGGGTTGGTGGCCGCCGGCGTGGTGGCGGCCGGCGCGCCGCCGGCGGGCGCCCGACCCGGCCACGCCGCAGCCGGGGGACAGCACCGTCCGGCCCCGTCCGGCCCCGACGTCCCACCGGACACCCGGCCCGGCGGAGCCTACGACCGGTACGTGGCGAAGCTGGCCGCCGAGGGCAGGTTCTCCGGCGTGGTGCTGTTGTCGCACCAGGGCCGGACGGTGCTGTCGCGCAGCTACGGCACGGCCGACGAGGAGAAGGGGATCCGCAACCACGAGGACGTCGCGTTCAGCCTCGGCTCGGCGGGCAAGCCGTTCGAAGCGGTGGCCGTCCTGCAGCTGGCCCAGCAGGGCAGGCTGCGCCTGTCGGACACGGTGGGCAAGCACCTGACCGGCTTCGCTAAGGACATCGCCGATCGGGTGAACATCCACCACCTGCTGTCCGGCACCTCCGGGCTGGACAGCCCGGACGGGGACGTGCAACGCACCTTCCAGAGCCGGGACGAGGTGCACCAGTACTACGAGCAGCGGGCCCGGCAGGCGAAACCGCTGGGCGTCCCGGGTACCACCGGCACCGCTCACGCGGAGGCGGAGGTCACCATTGCCGCGCTGTTGGTGGAGGCCGTCACAGGCACGACGTACTGGGACTACGTCGAGGAACACATCTTCGAGCGCTGCGGCATGACCGGCTCGGCGTTCTACACCAGGCCGCAGTGGCTCACCGACCGGCACATCGCGCACCCGTACATGACGCTGGCCGACGGGAGCCGGGTCGACGCCGTCCGCAACCTCGACAAGAGCAGCCCGAACTCGGAGGTACTCGGCAGGAATCCGGGCCGCGCCTTCATCGATGCCCCCGGGGACGGCGGCTTCGCCACCGCCTCGGATCTGGTCCGGTTCGCGCACGCGCTGGGCGACGGCACGCTCCTGGACCGGCCCTGGGCCGACGTGCTCACCGGGGCCAAGATCCCCCACGGACCGGCGTCGTTCGGCGCCTACGGGATTTCGGTCTCCATCGTCAACGGCCAGTGGGTGTACCAGCGCGCCGGAGCCAACCCCGGCGTCGCCGCCAACTGGACCGTCTACCCGTACACCGGCTGGGTCGGCGTCATCCTCGGCAACGTCGACGGCGTGCCGCTGCGGGACATGATCGGGCGGGAGACCCAGGCCGTCACCGGGGCCGCGCCCGGCGGCGGGTCAGGTGGCTGAGGCGGCCGGCCTTCAGGAACCGGGGTACACCCGGACGACCGTGCGGGCAGCGGAAGCGGAGGCAGTGTGATCATCAAGGGATGGCACGGCTGGGTCGGTACGTTCACCGGCGTGGCCCTCATCACGGTGGCCGTACTGCCGTTGGCCGCGCTGACGGTGGCGCTTCTGGCACGTCGCCGGAGGGCCACCGGCACCGCGCGGGCGTGGGCGGTGTCGCTGGCCGAGGTCGGCATCGTCTACGGGACGCTGCCGTGGGTATGGATGATCATGCTGCCGGGCGGCCGGGCCGGCACCGTCCCCCCGCGAGTGAGCCCGGTGCCGCTGCGGGACCTGCTCGCGACCCTCGCAGGCGACCCGCTGACGGCGACGGTCCAGGTCGTCGGCAACCTGTTGGTCTTCGCGGCGCTGGGGTTCCTCGCCCCGCTGCGGTTCGCGGCGCTGGCGTCGCTACCGCGGATCCTGGCGCTCGGCGCGGGCTGCTCGATCCTGGTCGAGACCGCACAGTACGCCCTGCGGCTGGACCGGGTGTCCTCCGTGGACGACGTACTGCTCAACGCCGCCGGCGCCGGGCTGGCCGCACTGGCGTCGCACCGCTGGTGGCCCACTACGCCCAGAGCGCCGTCGACCCGCCCCCGACCGGCCCCGGCACGGGGCCCCACCACCCCGCCCAAGCAACCGGTCGGCTCGGGCCTGGGTCGTGGTCGCGGGCGGTGGTGGAGGCCGCCGACCCGGAGGCGGTGCGGGCGCCCGGCCCGACCCCGCCACGGTCCCTGACCCCCGCTCGAACACGGCGTCGGTGTTCGTCCCGTTCTCCACCCGGCGATATGGCCGAATTCCCGGTTGCCGTTGCCGTTGCCGTAGGAATGGCCCGCGATATCAACCGCGGGCCGGTGATCCCGCGCCGCGGTAAGGAGCCGCCTTTCGCCGCGCGGGGACCGGAATACGGCTAACCCATCAGGGGCGAGTTCGTGAGCTGCCAGGTGATGGGGCCCTTGGTGTCGCCCGCGATGTCGTACACGACGGTCGCGCCGGCGGACCACTGCTTCTTCGGGTCGAGTGCCGCCGACGGGGTCAGGCAGTCCAGGTTGCCGATGTCGATCGAGTTGATGCGGCTCGTGACGTCACAGGTCCTGCTGGTGACCACGGTGTCGGTACCGCCTGGTACCCGGCCCTCCAGGCGGACGGTCACCTTGAACGAGCTGAAGCGCTTGCTCCGGTCGATCTGGCCGTCGTGGGTGAAGCTCCAGTTGACGTCGGTCTTTCCTCGGACCTTGCCGCCCGGGACCGCCTCGATGCAGGTCGGAACGTACATCACCGCCTCGGGGATGCCGCCGGGCATCGACTGGATCCGGCTGTTCTCGATCGTCGTGCACGTCTCCGCCGCGCTGGCGGACTGCGAAACGGAGATGACCCCGGAGAAGGCGACTACGGCAGCGCCGACTGCAGAGGCCCGAAAAAGGCTACGGTTCATGGCTTGATTTCCCCCCATGGAAGTACGGAACAATGGCTGTACGCCTCGCAAGACAGCGAATGCGGCCCCGCCGCTCCCCCTCCGGAACGGTGATATGAGCGGGTGGTCCGGAGCCGCCAATGAAGTTGATCTTAGGTGATTACATCGCCCCTGGACAAACAGAAAAGCATTTCGGATCGGGCAGCGAAACCGCTTGGACGCGCGGCCTCCGTCGTACGAGGCGGTCAGGTCAGGGAGCGGTGCCGCGGGCGGGAAGTCCTCGGCGCGCTGGAGCAGGTCGATGCCGGGCTGGAGGACCGTGCCGCCCCGGCCCGCGCTGCGGGGGCCGGGGCGCGGAGGCCTTGGGGGAGCCGTTGTGGTGCCGGGCCGCGGGTGACCGCGGTGGCGGCCGGCCACCTCGTGCGTGCGGGTCTGTTGGCCCGCCTCGGCGAGGACCTGGGGTTTCCCGACGTCGACCGGACCAGGTGCCGGGGGCGTGGCGGATGTAGACGATGCGCAGCGGGGAGCCGTTGCGGGCGGCGACGTCGTACTCGTGCACCAGGTGCTGCTTGAGGGCGGAGCGGACGGCCGGGGTCACCGGCCTGTCGGGCAGCCGGGACGGGAACGGCAGGAACTTTGCGCCGTTGACGGTGGTGTGCTGCAGGGCCTGCCTCGGCCGGAAGCGGGAGGCGTTCGTCGCGCTGTGGTCGCGCAGGGTCCGGGTGTGAGCGGCGTAGTACGCCTTCGCGGTCTCGGACAGGGGCATGGACGGATCTCCTTCGGATCAGAAGCCGAGGTCGAGGTGGACCGTGATGGGGATGCGGTGGCCGCCGTGGTTGCGGCGCGGGTTGGACGGTGCGCTTGTGCGCGGAACCGATGATGCGGGCCTCCGGCGGGAGGCTGTCGTCGTTGAGGCAGTGGAGCAGCTGTTCGTCGTCGAGTTCGTCCAAGCGCTCGTTGAACAGGGCGGGGCGCCCCGCCTGCCTCGCCATGCTGAACTCCCCGCACGCCAAGACCCGGAGCCGGCCACCTGCGGGGACACGCACTCCGGCTGGTCGCTCGTGCCGGCGCCCCACCGCGCGCCGCCGCCCAGCAGCTGCGGCAGGTCCTGGCGCTGCTGATGGAAGATGGCCGAAGGGCCCATCACGCCGGCCGTCACCGAGTGGGTCGACTTCCGCGCGGCCGCGCACGCCAGCCCAGCACGTCCCGGGCACGTACGACGCAGGGGCGTCTGGCGTGTCCGTGGCCGTGTGCGCCCGGCGTAGGAAGATCTGCTTCGTTCCGGCATGTGGAGCTCGACCCACGGGATTTGGGCGGGTGGGTGCCCGCGCCGCAGACTTCCTCTCGTGACGACACCTTCCCGCGAGCGAGGCCTCGGCCGAGGCGTTGCCCAGCTCATTCCCCAGTCCCCGGCCGCGCCGGCCGAACAAGCGGCGGCAGCCCTCGCGGCGCTCCTGACCGTGCCCGTGCACGTCGGTGTGCTCCAGGCGGCCGTCGTCCTCCTCGACGCCACCACCTGCCAGTCCGACGACGGCCAGCTCCGCGCGGCCGCCCAGGCCACCGTCGCTCACCTCCGCAAGTCCATGGAGACCTCGCCCGCCCCCGGTCCCGGAGCGAGCGGTGTGGGCCCTTCCCCGGACGACAGCGACTGGCTCTCCGTGCTGACGCCGAGAGCACCCGAGTAGGACCTCCGGCCACGTCGTGGCCGGTGCATCCGGGCGGGCGGGCCCGGCCGCACGCCTCGGCCCGAGGTCGCCGTCGTCCGTCCGGAAGACCGTCGGGAGGACGACGGCGGCTGAGCGGGGGCGGCGCGGAACCGTTGAGGCCCACCCCGTACCGGGGTGGGCCTCCTCGCTGTGTGCTTCAGCGCCTGTTCCACTGGACGTCCTCGCCGAGCGCCTTGCCGAGCGGCCCGCCGAGGGACGTACGAATGAGCACCGGGCAAAGCCCTCCGGGCCGCGTTCGCCCCCGTCAACGGGGAGTCCGGGACAGGGTGGTGGCGGTGACCGCCACCTGCACAGCAGGCTGCTTATCGGCACCAAGCTTCCGTTCGGGGAGCGGTCACTGTGACCGCTCCCCGAACCCGTTTCGCGGCGGCTGTCACTGGAATCGGGCCTCTACCTGCGGAAACGGGGATATGGAAAAGTCGCTTCAAGCTGCCGCTGAGCACGCAGTCCCGCCGGCTGTCAGTTGCCTCGGAGCAGGCGTTCGAGTTCGCGGCGGGCGGCTTCCTCGGTCAGCCCGAGCGCGGCCGCGGCCTGCGCCGGGGTCGAATCCTGCTGGGCGTGGCGGGCCGCCCAGTACCCGACTCCGCCGACCGTGGTCTCGATCCTGCGCACCGCGCGGATCGCGGCAAGGGGCGAGGTTTCGGCGAGTTTGCCGATCTCGGCTTCCAGCCGGTCCAGGAGGCTGGTGACCGTCTCGGGCAGCGGAATGGTGGTGGCTTCGACGGCGGAGGTGTGGCCGTCCCAGTCCTGGCAGCACGCGTCCGCCTGTTCGTCGGCGGCGTCTTCCAGGTCCTGCTCACCGATCGCTTCCCAGTCCAGGGGGTGCTCCGGACCGGTCCACCCGCACGAGCACACGCCGCGGAGCGCGGCCGCGCGGGGGATGTGGGGGAGGCGGCCGTCGTAGACGGACCAGTGGGAACTCTCGTGCACGTCCGGGCCCGACCCGGTGTCGAAGAGCGCCGGCCGCGGGACGCTGCCGTCGGCCAGGAGGACTCCGACCGAGCCCTCGTGGGAGCGGCCGAACTCCTCCGCCGTCCAGGTCTCCCGGTCATCCCTCATGCTGTCACCCTGCTTCCGCGTGGCGGGCCGCCACGATGACAGGCCCCTGCCACGAACATGGCGTACGTGCAACGGCGCGGTCAGAGGAACGGGGAAAGTTTCCCCTGCCGTCCTGCGCTGGGCCTGGAAGGTACGCACTGCTACCACCCGAACCCGGGTCCGGTCCGGTCCCCGGACGGCGGGGAGCCGGGCTGTCAGTCGGTGCAGGGGCCGATCGGTGTCGGGGCGCAGTTGGTGGGGATGTTGTCGGTGACGGTGGTGGTGCCGGTGAGGTTGAAGATGCCGCCGGGGCGGCCGGTGCGGGCGGAGTTGCGGGTCACGGGGCTGTCGCGGACGGTCAGGATGGCGCCGCGGTTGGCGAGGCCACCGCCTCCGTCATCGCCGAAGGAGCGGTTGGCGACCCGCTTTCGAGGCGTTCAGTGGTCGATGCCGAAGCGCTGCTGGGCGTCGGACGGTCACTGTGACCGTTCTCCGAACGATTCGTTCCGCGACCGCCAAGCCCCCATTACGCACCGCCGGGAGCAGTAGACGACGTCCGAACGCCGATCCACGCCGGCCGGCCACCCAGGCCGTCCCGCACTCGGGACACGTCACCCGACCCGCCCCGTTCAACTCCGCCCGCCGTCACCCGGCGCCTCCCTCACTGGAGCACGACGGTGACGCCCTTCTCGCGCAGAATGTTCACGGTCTCCTCGAAGTAGGACCGGCCGCCGAGGTGGGCCAGGACATGTCCGGCGAGGGCGCGGCGGGCGATGTCGGCGTGGTGCCAGACGAGGGTGAACGGGGGGACGACGGAGGGCCCGCCGCACAGGCTGTCCGCGACCGAGTCCAGACATCTGCCGTAGTTGGCGCCAGGGCCGAGCAGGGCTTCGCCGAGCGCCAGGAGCAAGCCGCTCCTGTCGGTGACGTGCTCTCCGTCCAGGTGGTACGTCCCGCCGGAGTGGCCCTGCAGCCCGTACGGGCCGACGCGGGTGAGGGCCAGCCACTCGGACCGGCCCTCGGCGTCGAACTCTGCCCACTGGTTGGGCCGCGTGGGAACACCGCCGGACCAGATCTCCCAGACCGCGCGGGCGGCCAGGGTGGGGCGGTCGTCACCGGGGTCGGTGACGGTGACGTCGATCAGGGCTCCGCCGAGGACGGATGGGCGTGCCTCGACGGTGCCCAGGTCGAGGCGGTACCCGGTCATCGTCCGGCCGTGGCGATCGAGGCGCCGGAGCGTGACCGGGCCGCCCTCCTGCGGAAGGGGACGACACAGCAGGGCCTGGAGTGGTGCGGCGGGTTCGCAGCCGATCAGGTGCACGGGCTGGGCGGGTCGCTGCGGGCGCGGGGTGAACAGGCCGTCGACGGAACGGCAACCGCCCGATGGGCTGTCCCCCCGGATCGAGGGGAACCACAGGTCGAACCGCGGACTCGAAGGCAGCCGCTTGCTGCCCCGGTAGTCGTCCTCCCTGACGCCGGCGCCCACGACGATGTCCACGCGCCCGGGATCGCCCGGCGTGGGCCACTGGGCCAGGACAGCCGTGTCCTCCAGGTCCCAGAAGCGGGACGGCCCGCCGTGCGAGGGATCCACAGGCTCGATCGAGAGCATTCCGTCCCCCAGCAGCCGCATCGGTTCGGCGCCGGCCGCCACGGCCCGGACCAGCAGGCTCTCGCGCGGGCAGCCGCGCAGCGTCAGGACCTCGCGCGGCAGCGGAGGCGCGTCCATGAACAGGCCCTCGACCTCCGCGCACCGCCCCCACAGCACGCCTTCCTCCTCGCCGTCGAGGTCCTCCCGCACCAGGAGATACCGGACCGGGAAGTCCCGCTCCCACCCCGCATGTTCCTCGGACCGCACGCTTCTCCCCTGCTGCCAGGCTGTCTCGGCGCGCCAACCCTACGACTTGCTGACGCCGAAGCCCTCCGAATATCGCTTGCTCGGAATGACGCTCCCCGCCAGTCGGGGGGTCGCCGCCGGACCGACTCCGAGCCCCGTCATCGGCTTGACGCCGCTCGCGCACCGGCAGCCGCTGCTCCCCGTGCCGTGCCGTGCCGTGCCGTGCGGTGCCGTGCCGTGTCTTGGCGAGCGCCCGAGCCCGCGTCGGCGAACACGAAGCGCCGCGGGCTGACCGTTCTCAGCGCGTCACACGTCGGCGATCAGGACATAGCGTTCATCGTCCACAGGGCCACCCCAGAGATCCGGGTCATCATCGAGCGGCTCAACGCGCAGCCCAGAAACAAGGGACCGCACTGCTGCTGCCAGGTCGCCGGCACGGATTCCGCCGTTCCACGGCAGCGATTCGGCGCCGCTCACGTACGGCACACCGCTTTGGCCCGACTCCCTCCACCGGCCTTCGACCAGCACCAGCCGACCGCCCGGACCCAGGCGGGACACCCACTCACGCAACGCGGCCTCCGGATCAGGCAGCGTCCACACCAGGTGCCGCGACAGCACGACGCCGAAGCGCTGTTCCCCAGTCGGGGGCATCATCGCGTCGCCGACCAGGAAACGGCCTTCGAGACCAGCGCTGCTGAACTTCGCACATGCCTGCTCGACCATGCGCGGGGCCAGATCAACTCCTGTTACCCGGTGCCCTGCCTCGGCCAGCAGTGCGGACATCGATCCGGTGCCGCAACCGATGTCGAGCACGTCGACGGGATCGGCCGGCATCCAGGAACGCAGGAGTCGAGCCCAGGCAGCACGTGTGTGGTCAGCCCGCAGGCCGTGGTCGGGCTCGTCATCGAAGGCCGCTGCAGCGGCATCCCAATACGCGGTGATCAAAGCAGTGCGGTCAGTCATGAACCAATGTTCCCCGCAACCACTGACACTCCCGAAGCTCGGTGCGGTGTCAGTCCTCGGTTCTGGCACAGATCTTGGGGAGCGGTCGCGGAACGTCACCGGGGCAACAGCACGAGTTGGGTCAGCCCTCGGGGTGGTGTGACGGACAGTCGAAATTTCCGGGCACTCTCGCGCGATCATGTGGAACTGGTCGGCGGCCCGCTGGACGGGCTGCTGCTGATGTCCGATCACGGCGGGTGCGCTCCGGCGAGCCCCGTCAGGCCAGCAGGAGGAGCGGCTGCCACCTGCGGCGACGGTCAGGACTGCCGGGCCGGTCCGTCAGCGCACCGGCCGCCAGGACGCCCCGCTGCGGGGAGTGGGCGGAGAGGGTACGGACCAGGACGGTGGCGGCCATCGCGGAGAGGGCCACAACGGTCAGGGTGCCGGGGCGGGGCGTGGACATGGCGGGTTCCGTTCCGTGGGGCCGCGGGCCGTGTGCCCGGCCCGTCGGCCTATGGGACGCAGAACGCCGGTCGGCGCGGGGTGTCCGCCGCGCCGGTCACCGCCACGCCACCCGAACGGCCGCCGAGGCAGGCGGCGGATGCGCCGTACGGGCCAATCCGGCGCTCTCGGCTGGCCCTCCCGCCCAGGAATCGATCAAGGTGTCCAGCGTGGCCGAGTATCCCGCCGCCCCGGCATCCTGTGCCCCGGCACCCCCCACCGCACCGCCCCCGCCACCCCTCGTGCCCGAACCGCGCCGCCCCGTCGCGCGGTCGCGGTCCGCCCGCCCGGGCCCGGCGAAGTCCCCGGTCACGGGGCGCCTCTTCGGCCTCCTCCACGGCCGCAGCCTGGTCTACAACGTCTGCTGGGAGGACCCCGCCCTCGACCGCGCCGCACTGCGGCTCGGCCCGGACGACCACGTCCTGGTCATCACCAGTGCCGGATGCAACGCCCTCGACTACCTCCTGGCCGGCGCCGGCCGGGTCAGCGCCGTCGACGTCAACCCCCGCCAGACCGCGCTGCTGGAGCTGAAGAGGGCCGCCGCCCGCAGGCTGGAACACCCCGAGTTCTTCGCCCTGTTCGGCCACGGCCGCACCCCCCGCGCCCGCGTCCTGTACCGCGACGTCCTGCGGCCCGACCTGTCCCCCTTCGCACGCCGCTACTGGGACCGGCACATCGACGCCTTCGCGGGACGCGGCCCGCGCGGCTCGTTCCACCACCACGGCACCGCGGGCCTCCTCGCCGCAGTGATCATGTTCGTCCTGCGCCGCGCCGAAGGGGTCGGCCGCGCCTTCGAGGACCTCTTCGCCGCCCCCACCCCCGCCCACCAGGCCCAGGTGTACGAGTCCCGGCTGCGCGAGCCGCTGCGCACCGCGGCCCGCCTCGCCTCCCACCCGCTCGCGCTGGCCCTGGCCGGAGTCCCCCCGCAGCAGCGCCGGGAGATCACCACCGAGTACCCCGGGAGTACGGAGGGGCTCGTCCAGGACGCCTTCGACGCCGTGTTCGGCCGGCTGCCCCTCCAGGACAACTACTTCTGGCGCGGCTACGTCCTCGGGTCCTACACCCCCGACTGCTGCCCGGAGTACCTGAAGAGGGAGAACTTCCTCCCGCTGCGCGACGCCCTCGACCGGCTGGACGCGCACACCGCCACCGTCACCGGATTCCTCACCGCAGCGCCGCGACCGAGCGTCTCCAAGTTCGTCCTGCTGGACCACATGGACTGGATGGGCTGGGCCGATCAGGGCGCCCTCGCGCAGGAGTGGCAGGCGATCGTGGACGCCGCCCGCCCCGGCGCCCGGATCATCCACCGCAGCGCCGGACTGACCACCCGCTTCCTCGACCCCGTCCGTGTCACCCACGGCGGCCGCCCGCGCCCCGTCAACGACCTGCTGCGCCGCGACACGGACCTCGCCGCCCGGCTCCACGCGCGGGACCGGGTCCACACCTACGGCAGCTTCCACATCGCGGACCTCCCCTGACCCGCCCCGCCCCGCCCCGACCCGACACCCGCCCTACCGAACACGGAAAGGACGCGCCCCGCATGGGAATCAGGTCGGAGCTCCAGGTCGTCCGCCACATGCTCTTCCCCCGCGCCCGCGGCACCAGGCCGACCGAGCGCATGGAGTCGTACTACGCCCCCACCGCCCACGCGTACGACGCGTTCCGGGCGGGCGACCGCCTGCTGCACGCGCGCGGGGCCCTCTACGGCAGGCTGCCGCTCCGCGAGGGCGACCACCTGGTCGACTTCGGCGCGGGCACCGCGACGGGCATCGAACGCCTCGGCGACGAACGGCGGCGGCTGTGCCGCCGGATCACCCTCGTCGACGCGTCGGAGTCGATGCTGCGGGTGGCCCGCGACCGCGTCGAGCGGCGCGGCTGGCACAACGTCACCACCGTCCACGCCGACGCCACCCGCCACCGCCCGTCCGACGGCCCGGCCGACGTCGTGGTGTTCTCGTACGCGCTGACCATGATCCCGGACTGGTTCGGCGCGATCGACCACGCCCTGTCGCTCCTGCGGCCCGGCGGAGTGATCGGCGTCTGCGACTTCCACGTCTCCGCCAAGCACCCGCCCGCCGGACTGGTCCGCCACGCGGCCTGGCAGCGGCTGCTGTGGCCGGTGTGGTTCGGCCACAACAACGTCTTCCTCTCCGCCGACCACCTCCCCTACCTGCGCCACCGCTTCGAGACCGTCCACCTGGAGCAGTGCCTGGCACCGGTCCCCTACGTACGCGCCCGCGTCCCCCACTACGTCTTCATCGGCCGCAAACCCGCCGCCGCTTCCCCACACCCCGCCGAGGAACCATGCGCCTGCTCCTGATCCGCCACGGCCAGACCCCCGCCAACCTCGACCACGTCCTGGACACGGCCGAACCGGGCTCGGCCCTGACCGGCGAAGGACTCCGGCAGGCCGCCGCGCTGCCGGACGCGCTGGCGGGGGAGGACATCGGCGCGCTGCTGGCCTCCACCCTGCTCCGCGCCCGGCAGACCGCCGCCCCCCTCGCCCGCGCGCTCGGCGTGGAGCCGCTCGTCCGCCGGGAACTGCGGGAGCTGGAGGCCGGGGTGTGGGAGGGCCGCCGGGACGCGGACGCCGTCAGGTCCTACATGTCCACGGCCGTCGCGTGGGGGGCCGGGCACACGGGCGTCCCCATGCCCGGCGCCGAGGGCGGCGCCGCCTTCCTCGCCCGCTACGACGCCGCGGTCGCCGAGGCCGCCGCCCTGGGCGCGCGGACCGTCGCGATCGTGGCGCACGGGACCGCGTTCCGGGTGTGGACGGCGGCGCGGGCGCGGAACGTGTCCGTGGAGTTCGCCACCGCCCACGCCCTGCCCAACACGGGCGTCGTGACCCTGGAGGGCAGCCCGGAGGAAGGCTGGACGGCACGGTCCTGGACCGGCACGGCACTGGGCCGGGACGCGCCCGCCGCCGTCAGCGGCTGACGACCCGCTCCGCCGCGAGCTCCCCGGCACACCCCCGCACCGAGGGAGCGGCCCCGTCCGCACGCCGGCCGGGGCGCCGCCGCCCCGGCCACCCCACGGCGCTGGCCACCGCCTCCCGCGTGTCCGCGCCGGCCTCGTACGCCTCCACGGCCCGGCACAGCAGGAGCACCTCGTAGTCCATGGACAGTCCGAAGGCCACGCACAGGACCAGCACGGGAACCAGGACATCGGTCACCCCGGTGGACGTGAACCCGCCGAGCACGCCCCGCAGGTGCCCCCGCTGGAAGACCAGCACCATCGTGCCGAACACCGCCGTCAGGCTCAGCACGTTCAGGACGAGGGCCTTGAGGGGCAGCAGGACGCTGCGGGTGTACCGGCCGTGGTCGCCCTGGCCGTGGTCAGGGCGACCACGGCCAGGGCCCACGGAAGACCTGCCCGGACGTCGTCCTCCAGGTCCGCCAGCCATGCACGAGTGCGGACCGGCCTCCCCGGCCCGCTGCCGCCTCACGGCCGGCGCCCTGCCCGTGGCGCGTAGGTGTCGACGTAGACCTGACCGGACAGCCGCGACACCCTCCGCATCAGCAGCAGGGTGAGCTCCCGCAGGACCGCCGTGGTCGCGAGACCGTCCGGGCGCCGCTCCCGGGCGAGGAACCCCTCGTAGGGCAGGGGAGGTCCGAAGCGCACGGTCACCGGGTGCGGGCGCAGCCCCGAACGCCCGACGGGCTGTACCCGGTCGGTGCCGGTGATGCCGAACGGCACCAGCGGCGCGCCCGAGGCGAGGGCCATGGCCGCGACCCCCGACCGGCCCCGGTGGAGCCGGCCGTCCGGGGAGCGGGTGCCCTCCGGGTAGACGACCAGGCCGGCGCCGCCGGCCAGGGCGCCGGCGGCGAGGGCGAGGGACCGGCGGGCGGCGGCCGGCCCGCCGTCGCGGTCCACCGGCAGGAAGCCCAGCCCGGTGCACCAGGCCCGGGACAGCAGCCCGCCGGGAGAACGCGTACGGAAGTACTCGGCCTTGCCGAGGAACACCAGCCGTCTGGGCACCGCTGCCATCAGGAAGAAGGTGTCGCAGGCCGACAGGTGGTTGCCAGCGAGCAGGGCCGGCCCGTCGCGCGGCACGTGCTCGGCCCCTTCGACCCGCAGGGGGCAGAGGGTGGAGGCGGCGAGGCGCATCACCGCCCGGGTCCCGGCGTAGACGAGCACCGCGCTCAGCCCGCCCGGGCGGCGCCGGCGCCGCCCGCGTCGCGGACGAGGACGTCCACGGCCTCCCGCCAGTGCCCGGCCAGGACGGCCGCGTCGGGCACCGAGGCGTCGGCCGTGAAGGAGCACACCGCCTCGTCGCGCCACAGGGCGAGCACCGGCTGGTACGGGAAGTCGGCGGGCAGGCAGTTCAGGCCGGTGAGCCGTACGGCGGGGCGGCCGGCGAACCCCAGGTCGGCTGAGGTGGTCAGGACCGTCGTCTGCACCCCCGTACGCGCGAAGATCCGATCGGACACCGCCCTGGTACCGGCGACCCCGAGCCGGCCCAGCGCATCGCCCAGTGCCCAGCGCGTCGCGGGCTCGCGGCAGCGGCGCGTCTGCCGTGACAGCAGCCGGGCCCGGCGGGCGAGGTCGGGCTCGTCGTACGGGACGTCGAGGAGGACGACCGAGAACCGGTTGCCCGGGTAGGGGTCCCGTCCCGTGCGGGCGAGGGAGACGGGGACGGCGATGCCGCGCGGCCGGCCCAGTTCCGTGGTCCAGCCCGTCCGGTCCGTCCGCTGCGCGGTACGCGACAGGGCGCTCAGGTGGACGTCGAGGACCGAGCAGCCGAGACGGCGGGCGGTCGACCGCAGCAGGTCCACGCTCACCGAGGCCGTGGACAGCACCCGCCGGCCCGCGCGGGGACCGGGCGTGAGGGCGGTGCGCGGCGGGGGGAGGAAGAGCCGCAGCGAGGCCGCGGCCTGGCGCGCCTGCGCCGGGAGCCGGGCGGTCAGGGGAGGCACGGCCGGGCGGCCGGTGGCCGCGGGACGGTCGGTGCCAACCTCCCCGGTCCGTTCTTCCGCGCCGAAGAGGACGGGCAGGAGCCGGGCCATGCTGACGCCGTCGTGCAGGCCGTGGTGGCCGCGGTAGGCCAGCAGGTGGCGGCCGGGCTCGTGGCCGTGGACCAGCCAGACCCCCCACGGGCGTCCCACGCCCGGCACGGGGGCGTCGAGGAGGGCGTCGTACGGCTTCGCCCCGGGCGCCAGGCGCAGTTCCCGGACCCGGTCGCGGAGGGCGGTGCCGCCGTCCGCCGCCTGCGGGAGCCCCGCGCTCCGCCGCAGGACGTGCTCGCGCACCGCGTCGAGCCGGGGCGGCGGGCCCTCGAACTCCAGCGCGGCGCCGATGTGCAGGTAGTGCCCGGAGCCGGTGCGCTCCATCTCCCAGATGACCTGGTCCACCGCCGGGTAGGCGGCGGCGTCCGGCACGGCCATCGTGCTCCTCTCGTCCAAGGGCCGCCGCTCAGCCGTCATGCGCGAGCTCGGGCCAGGTCAGGGTCGTCGCCGCCCAGGCCAGGCCGGCGCCGAAGGCGGCGACGGCCGTGCGCTGCCCGGGCAGGAGCAGGCGGCCGCGGTGGGCGTGGTCCAGCAGCAGGGGCACGGACGCGCCCGTGGTGTTGCCTACGTGCTCGATGTTCGACAGCCACCGCTCGCACGGAACGCCCAGCCGGGTGGCGAGGGCCCGCGAGATCCGGGCGTTGGCCTGGTGGACGGCGAACCGGTCCACCTCCTCCAGGGCCCAGCCCGCCCCCGCGGCAGCTGCCGTGACCGCGCCGCCCATGCGGTCGAGAGCCTGCCGGAACACCTCCCGGCCGTCCATCCGCAGATAGGGGTCCGGGGCGTGCGCGGTGTACCGGTACCGGGTGAGCGAACCGCCGGCCGGGAGCTGGATCAGGTCCGCCCGGTCGCCGTCGCTGCCCAGGACGAACGGACCCAGGGCGCCCGGTTCGCCGGAGCGCCCGGCCCGCAGGACGACGGCACCGGCCCCGTCGCCGAAGATCGGCGAGGTGGCCCGGTCGTCCGGGTCCAGCACCGCCGACATGGTGTCCGCGCCGATCACCAGGATCCGCCGGCAGGTACGGGCGCTGATCAGTCCGGCGGCGACCGAGAGGGCGTAGACGAAGCCCGAGCACGCCGCCGACACGTCCAGGGCGGCCGCTCCGTTGAGCCCGAGCCTGGCGGCCACCTCGGGGGCGCTCGCCGGGCAGAGCCGGTCCGGTGTCGCCGTCGCGAGCACCACGGCGTCCGCCTGCCCGTGGCCCTGCGACTTCAGCGCCCGGGCCCCGGCCTCCACCGCCATGGTGACGGTCGCCGTCCCGGGTTCGGCCCGGCGGCGGCTGCGTACGCCGGTGCGCTGCCGGATCCAGTCGTCGGTGACCCCGAGCCGGGCGGCCAGGACGTCGTTGCCCACCACGTCCGGAGGCAGCCACGACCCGACCCCGCACAGGACGGCCGCTGGGGGCTGGGGCCCGGTCACCGAGTGGCGGACGGCTGGACGTGCCGCTCCATGAACGCGGCGACGTCCCCGACGGTCCGCAGGGCGTAGAGCCGGTCCTCGTCCAGGGTGACGCCGAGTTCGTCCTGGACGATGAGCACCAGTTCCGTGACGGCGAGGGAGTCCAGCCCCGCCTCGTCGGCGGTGGCCTCCGGCCGCACCGCGTCGGCCGGTAGCCGGAGGCGTTCGACCATGATGTCCCGCAGCCACTCGTACATGGGGCTCTCCTCTGGTGGACGTCTGATTGGACGGATCCGTCGCGGAAGAGAAGCTTCCATATGGCGCGGTCCGATGGCCGCCGTGGCGGCCGCCCGGCACACGGCAACCGCAAGATCAACACGAACGGCGGAAGCACCCTCCGTGCCGCCGCCCCGAAGGAGCGCCCACTGCGGCCCCCAACCACCAGTTCCTCAGGGCCGGTTGGCGGAGGCTGCCCCGAGCTCGCGGCATGCGTGAGGTACCCGCCCGCCGTCAACGCGCCGCGCGGAGGTTACCGGTTAGGGGGCCGAGGCCCCCGTACGCCAGGCGGCTCGGCGCCGGCCGGTGCCACCGCACGTCAGGTGTCAGCACGAATCCGGGTGGGGTGGGGAGACGTAGATCGCGGACAGCACCCCGGCGCCGTTCACCGTGACCGGGACGGGCGCGGTGGTGTCGGCCAGTTTCAGGTCGTACGGCAGGGCCTGCAGCGGCAGGTCCTCGCCGAGGTAGGCCACCGAGACGGTGCCGCGACAGGCCGAGGCCCCCGGCGGCGCGGTGTCGGGTATCCGGCCGTCCTGCGGGCCGGCCGGGTGGGAGGCGGTGCCGACGAGGGTGTACGAGTACTCGTAGCGGGCCCCGCTGACGACGTTCGCCTCGTGCGTCTTCTTCAAGTCGACCCAGTAGTGGGCGAGTTTGACCGCGACCGCCTCGCAGGGGCGCTTAATGTCCTCCGGGGTGAAGTTCAGCCCGGAGGAGTCCAGCGTCAGGCCCTTGGTCTGGTAGCCCCCGCTGGCGCTGCGCAGTTCCTTCAGATACCCGGTCAGCTGCTCGACGCTCATCCCGGCGGTCCGCACGCACTCCTTGGGCGCGGTGGACGACGGGCTCGCGCCCGGGGCGGGGGAGCCGGTGGCGGGCGTGTAGTGCGCGAGCCCGGAGGGCGTCGGAGCCGGGCCCCGGGCGGAGGTCTCGCCACCCCCCGAACATCCCGAGAGGGCCGACAGCGCGGCCACGAGGGTGGCGGGCAGTACGAACAGCGCACGCGCGCGGTGCATGTGTCCCTCCGGGTGTGATCGGGGCGGCTCCACCAGCCGGATCCTCTCAAGCGCGGAAGGACACGCGCAGGCGTTCGGACCAGGAACCGGGTCGGGAGGGACATGACATCCGGCTGCCGGCCGGACCTGGCCTTGAGCGGCCGACCGGACGCGTCCCGGAACGTACCGGCCTGCCTCAGCCGGTACCGTCCCGTACCAGATAGTTGATGATGGCCACACCGCCGGTGGCGTAGTTGGCGACATCGGCTGCCAGCCGCTGGCCGTGCGGCGACGCCAGCGCCGCGTCCATGGCGGCGGCGTCGGCGAAGTCGGCTTCGAAGACCGCGAAATACGGCGCTTCTCCCTCGCTCGCCGCCACGTCGAGGCTGTAGCGCCACGCGATCGGGCCGGGCCAACTCGCGACCAGCGGGAGGTGGCTGGTCACGTAGTAGTCGCGGAAGTGCTCAGGGTCGGCGGGCTCGGGATACAGGACGACGAGCTTATGCACGCCGACCTCCGTCCGGAGACGTCAGCCGGCTGCCCCACTCGCAGGCACCCCACCCGTGCATGGCCGTCTGCGCGAGCGCGCCGGCCTGGTCGGTGTCCGGCGGTTCCAGCTGGGCTGTCCGTGACATCGGCTCTCCCGTCGAGTTCGTTTCGGAATCAGAAACGCCAGGGATGCTAGTGTTTCGAATAACGAAACGCAAGGAGGGGGAGGGTCATGCCGACACCGCGCCCAGGAACACCGGTTCGCGGATCGACGACCGGCCGTCCCCTCATGGCCGCGATGGACCTGTTCGGCCGGCGGTGGGCGCTGCGCATTCTCTGGGAACTCCGGGCGGGTCCGCTCGGTGCCCGCGCGTTGCTGGCACGGTGCGAAGGGCTGTCGTCCAGCGTCCTCTACCAGCGGCTCCGCGAACTCGCATCGAGCGGGATCATCGCCCCCTCGGACGATGGCTACGAGCTGACCCGGCTGGGGACAGCGCTCCGTGATGCCCTCGGTCCGCTCGACGACTGGGCGATCACCTGGGCGAAGGAGCAGGAACGCAACGATCAGGAGCCCACGGAGCCGTGAGGGTCACGCCTGACCGGGCGGACCGGTGACGTCCCGGACACCGACTCGGGACACGGGCTGCTCAAGCGGCCTGTGAGAACCCCTCGGCCACGGTCTCGTCGCCGCGCAGAGGGACGGAAGCTGACGTCGTCCACGTCCATGGCCCGGTCCCGGACGGTACGACCGCCCTTCCTCCGGAGGATCGAGGAGGGCACCAGCGACCCCCTCTTCACCGCCCCGCTGGACGGTACCGGCCTGGCGTCCGCCGGGTGGTGACCGGCCGTGAGGTGTGTGTTCTGCCGGCGGGCGCCCTCCTGTTCGGACTGGGGCCGTTGGGCTACCGGCTGGCCGGCGCCGAACCGGGCACCGTCCCCGAGCAGGTCCGGTGGGTCCTGCGGCGGCGGACTGAGGAAGGGCTGTCAGCGGTCACGCACTTCCCCACGGTCTACACGATCAGCGTCACGTAATTCCCCACCCTCGCGGTCGCGCTTTCCCATGGGGACGGCGGTCGTGTCTGGACGCAGTGGAGGCACAGGCAGGGGACCGACTCACTGAGCGGGCGTCATCTGTAGTCGTCGGCTTTCCGCACCTCGCCGAAGCGCGGGAAGATCCGCTCCACGGCGAACTCGTGCTCATCCGCGGTCAGTCCGGACATCGCGTCGGCTACGAACTCCAGTTGGTAGCCGTGGTCCGCCGCGGCCCGCGCGGTGGACTCGACGCCCATCGTGGTGACCAGTCCGGCGATCACCAAGGTGTCCGCACCCAGATTGCGCAACTGCTCGTCCAGATCGGTTCCGTAGAACGCGCCGATGGTGCGCTTGACCACCACGATGTCGCCGCCGTGTACCAGGCCGTCCGCGAAGTCGCTGCCCGGCGGTTGCTCGGCGACGTTCGGGCGCTCCACTCGCACCAGTACCACTGGCCGCCCGCTCGCCCGGAACGACTCGGCCAACTCGCGGCAGAGTGCGAGGACTTCGTGACCGGAGTGCGGGGCGAGGGGGAGGGCGATGATGCGCGGCATCAGGTCGATGAGGATCAGTGCGGAGGTCATGACGCCGATCGTAGGGCCGGCCGGTGCGCCGGCAGTCAGGTACCCCGCCGGCACCCGTTGCGTGCTCGCTGCACAGACGGCGCCAGCCTCGGCCCGGCCACCGTATCAACCGGGAACGGGGGAATCGCGCGACGTCTTCCCTGGGGAATCGCGTGACCGTCGACAAGGGCACGCACGAGCGCCTCGACGCCCTTCCACCGTGGGAGGGGCTGATGGGGCGGGGCCGTGGAGGCGGCGGCCGGCCGCTCGCGTACCCAGCACTATGAAAGGCTGTGGCATGCCCCATCACCTGCGGTTCTTCTTTGAGTGCGGCGTCGACACTCCGTTGTGGCCAGGCCCATCGGGCATGCCGGACCTCGACAGTCCCTACGGATACCCCTGCGCTCCGGAGGAGCTGCCCATCACTCCGGGTACCAGCGATGAGCTCGCCAGGCTCGCCGACCTGTATCAGTCCTCACTCGACTGGGACAACCCGGCGGGCCCCTCGCCCTGGACCCGCGACCAGCAGGAATCGTTCCAGCGCGAGGCCGATGCAGCCCTGGAGGCATTGCGCCGGGAGCTGGGGGACGACTGGACGGTTGAGGACCAAAGGCGCTGACGGCCGACAACTCGGCTCAGCCCGCCAACCGGAACGCTCAGCCACACCCGGGTGACCTCTGACAGGTGACCTTGACCGTTTGCCATCGGATCTTGACCGCCACCTGGCTCCTGCCACCTGATCTTGACCAGTGTTGGGGAAACGGTGGGGGTTGCTGCACACCCACGCGATGCGCACCGGCAGGGCCGTCATCCGGCGAAGTTCCTCGGCGGTCGGCGTCTCGGAGCTTCGCCGGAGCGGTGACCGCCGGGACGTCTGCACGGCCTCCACGGGACACGTGGAGATCGACCCGTTCTGAGTTTCGTGTAACCGGTCTGCGACAGCGGTGTACTGGAACGAAACGTCGGGAGCTCTTTGATGCATGTTGCATTCATAGTGATCGGACAACGGCCGAGATCCAGACCGCCTCGGCCCGACCATTGATGACCAAGGGGCTCTTCCATGTCCGGCAACCGCCGCAAGGCCATTCTCGTCTCCGCAGCCCTCATCGGCGGCACCATGCTGATGACCGCGTGCCAGGCCTCGGACGCGGCCTCGGACACCGGCGCCGCACAGGGCTCCACCCCCTCCGCCCGGTCCACGCCCTCCGCTGCTCCGTCCGGGAAGCCGGGTACCCCGTCGGGCTCGCCCGCGGCCAACGGCAAGGGCTCGGGCGCCGGCGACGGCAGCGGCGGGCCCAAGCAGGTCGGGCAGGCCTGCCGCGCCAACGACATCGCCTGGAGCACCAAGTCCGAGAGCCAGGCCGGCGGATACATCCTGATCACCGCTAAGGCGAAGCCGGGGATCACCTGCTACCTTCCCGCCAAGCTGCCGACGGTGGCGTTCGGATCCGACGGTACGGAGGCGGGCCCCGCCGAGCAGTCCCCCGGCCGGCAGATCGAGCTGACCGGCGGCACGGCCGCCTACGCCGGGGTCAACCCGAAGACCACCAAGGAGAACGGCGGCAAGGAGCTGGACAGCATCATCGTCGCCGTCGGCAACGACGACCCCGACCCGGTCTCCCTGAAGGTCGGCACGATCACCGTCAACCGCCCCGTCGTCACCAACTGGCACACCTCCCCGAAGGACGCCGTCCCCGTGAAGTGAACGGCCCGTTCATCCACGGGCGCGGGCCTCGGCGGCGGCCTCCAGGTCGCCCATCCAGGCTCCGAGTCCCCGGCGGAGGACGGCAGTCGCGGCAGCTCGGGTGCACGGCGTGCCCCTGCTGCCGTCAGGCGCCGCATCGATCGCGCCCGCCTGGGCGAACCGGAAACCAGACCTGATCGCGTCGGTCAGGGGCAACCACCCTGATGAATGCCTGCGGGACAACCCTCAGGTGCCGTCCTCCGGGAGCGCGGCGAGGGCCTCGGCGGTCGCGAGGGCCCCCAGCGCCGTCCGGCGGACCGACTCGTCCGCGTCCTCGGCGGCCCGTTCGCGCAAGAAGCCGAGGGTGGCGGGCAGCCTCGGCCATCCGAAGGCGGACACATGCAGCGCGGCCGCACGGACCGTCCTGCTCGGGTCGGTCGACGCAGCCGTACGCACCGCCTCGCGGGCGGCCGGATCCGCCTCCATCAGCCAGGCCATCCAGTGCAGGGCGTTCCGCCGCACGTCGCTGTCGGGATCGGCGGTCATGCGGTCGAGCAGCAGACTCCGTACCTCCGGACGGTCGGGCCAGTGGCGGGCCAGGATCTCCAGGGCCAGCCCACGCGGACCGCGTGCCTGGTCGGTGCCGGCGCGCCGCAGCAGCAGCTCCCGGATCTCGTGACCGTCAGCCCACACCTCTCCCAGCAGCCACATCGCCTCCTGGCGGGGCCCCGGGTGGGGGTCGGCGTCGGCCCGTCGCAGCAGCAACTCCCGGACTTCCGGGTGCTCTCCCCAGCGGCGCACCAGGAACTGCATGGCCACCCGCCGCACGTCGTGGTGGGGATCGGCCGACGCTCTGCTCAGGACCAGTTCGCGGGCGTCCTCCCGGTCACGCCAGCGCCAGGCCAGGGCCTCCAGGGCCTCGATGCGCGGTGCCGGATCGGGGTCGTCGACCGCCCGCCGGAACAGCAGTTCCTCCACGCCCTCGTGGTCCTTCCACCGCCAGGCCAGCACTTCCAGCGCCCCGCGCCGGGGTTCGGGGTCCGGATCGGCCAGCGCCTGACGCAGGGCCAGGTCCCGGACCTGCGGGTCGGTACCCCAGATGAGGGCCATCGCCTCCAGCGCCTCCCCCCGGGGGCCCGGGTCCGGGTCGGCGTCGACCCGGTCGAGCAGCAGCTGCCGGACGCCCTCGTCCTTCCGCCGCTCCTGCGCCAGGAGTTGCAGCGCACCCTGACGGGGTCCGGGGTCCGGGTCCGCGCCGGCCCGGGCGCTGATCATCCGCCAGGTGTCCGCGTGCTCGGGCCAGTGCTCCCGGAGCATCCCGAGCGCCTCCCGCCGGCACCCCGGGTCCTCGTCCATGACGGCCTGACGGAGGACCAGCTCACGGGCGTCCTCGGCGTGCCGCCAGCGTCCCGCCACGGATTCGAGGGCGGAGCGGCGGGGGCCCGGTTCCGGGTCGGCCACCGCCCGGTCGAAGAGCAGCCGGCGGATGCTCTCCTCCTCCTTCCACCACCGGCCGATGTTCTCCAGCGCCGCCTGGCGCGCTGCCCCGTCCTCGGCGTCCAGAGCGGCCAGGACCAGCTGCCACGCCTCGTCGAGGTCCGGCCGGCGGTTGATCACGGTGCGCAGTACTTCCCAGCGGGCGGGAGCCGGCGAGTGCCGCGCGAGGAGGAGCGGCATCCCGGGTTCGGCGTGCAGGGCGCAGGCGATCCTCGGGGGCAGCGGGAACGGGGAACGGAACTGGCCGCGCAGCAGGTACCAGCGCAGCAGCCGGCGGCGTCCGCTCCAGCGGGGGCCGAGCACCGCCAGGGCGGGCAGTACGCCCTCCAGGGCCAGCTGGGCCGTCCGGCCCGGGTTGCGTTCCAGCGCGTCGATCAGGGCGTCCGTGACCGCCCGGCTCTGCGCGCCGAGCGCGCCGACCCTGCGGACCTCCGCCAGCGCCCGTACGGCCAGGACCAGCATGTCGTGCCGGGTCGTCCGCGCATCCCGGGCGTGCAGCTCCAGGAACGCGTCGACGGCGTGCGCGGCGTCCCGGTCGCCGAGCTGCCCGATCAGCAGGAGCAGGACCTCGTGCCAGGCCGGGTCGTCGGCGCGGCGTACGAAGACCTCCCGGACCAGCTCCTCCTCGTCCCAGGCGCGGTCGCGCTGGTAGCGGCGGGCGATGTCGTCCGCCGCCAGGTACTCCAGGAACGCGCGGTGCACGAAGCCGTACACCTCGTCGCCGAAGCGGCTGAGGATGAAGTTCCGCTCCCGGAACTGCCGGATCATCTCCCGCCCGGCAGCGGCGGCTTCCTGCCGCGGCAGGTCGTACCGCTCGGCCAGGTAGGCGGCGAACACCGACTCCACCTCCTGGCCGTGGATGTGGTTCCCGGCGATCCCGTACGCCCCCTCCTGCATGCGCCGGGCCAGCAGCCGCAGCAGTTCGCGCCGGTCCTCGTCGTCCAGGTAGCGCAGGGCGTCGGCCCGCGCCGGGGCCGCCAGGTACTTGGCGTCCTGGTCCCAGTGGGCCACCAGGATGTCCACCGCGTGCCGGTAGACGCCCTGCCGGTCACGGGGCAGTTCCTGCCGCCGTCCGATGATCGACAGGATGGTGAGCAGGAGCGGGTTTCCGGCGAGCTCCCGTACGGGCCGTGAGGACGCGACGGTGTCGGTGAGGCGCCCGCGCAGCCGTGCGGCCGAGTCCGGGTCGTCGGGACAGACCACGGCGTACCAGCGCCGGACGAACTCGGCGATCTGGTGCCGGGCGAGATCCTGGATCATCCAGTGACCGAAACCGGCTTTGCGCAGGACCTCGTGGTGGTAGCCGATCACCCGGGAGGTCACCACGATGCGGGTCTGCGGATACTGCCCGGCGAAGCCGGCGATGCGCCGTGCCGTCTCGGCCCGGACCCCGGGGTCGAACAGCTCGTCCAGGCCGTCGAAGACGACGAGGGCCCTGCCCGTCTCCAGCAGGACCGCCAGCACCTCGCGCGGCACCGACATCCCCTCCATGGTGCACACATGGTCGAGGTAGTCCTCGAAGGACCGGTCGCGCCAGCGCGCGTCGGCGTACCTGCGCAGTTCCAGCACGACCGGAACCCGGTCGGCCAGACCGGCCAGCGACGGGGGCGGGGAACCGGAGGTGAGGGCCAGCGCCAGGTAGTGGGCGAGGGTGGACTTGCCGGCTCCTGGATCGCCCAGCAGCACCAGGCGCCCCTGCTGGGGGTCGGCCAGCACCTCCAGGGCCTCCACCGGCGGCCGGTCCCGGTAGGCCCGGCGCACCCGTTCCAGCCACTCCCCGTCGAGCCCCGGAGGCAGTTCCTCCGGGCGCAGCACCCCGCCGTTGTCCGCCAACCGCTCGCGCAGCTCCCGGGGCAGCTCCACCGGGGGCGGGTCCGCCCGGAGCCGCGGCGGTACGAACACCTCGCGGAGCTCCACGGCAGGATGCTCCCATTCCTGGCGGGGGATCAGCACCTCCAGGTCCAGCCGCCCGTACGCCGACCGGACGCGGGCCGCGTACCGCTCCACCTCACGGGCGATCCGCTGCTCGTCGGGGGGCACGTCGGCGGCGGGCCCCAGGTGGATGTTGGTGACGACGGCGCCCGCGGCCATGGCGTTGCCCACGGCGTTCCCGCCGACGCCGATCGAGTTCCGGCCGTTGGCCGAGACCTGCCGGGGCGCACCGTGGGGGCCGGGAGCCGCATCCGCGCCCCCGCCGTTCGGCCGGCCGCCGGCGGGCGGGGGCGGGGGCGGGGGCGGTGCGGGCGGGGAAGGGGCCGAGGCGTCCCGCTGCCCGTCGGCGCGGGAGCGTCGCCACGGCCGCCGGCGCCAAGGGGTCACCGGCCGTCGACCTCGCTGCCCTCGCCCGGGGCACTGCCGGTGACGTCGCCGCCCGCGGCGAACGCCCCGTCGCCCTCGGCCGTCACCGGACCGGCCGCAGCGGCACCGGCACCGGCGCCCCGCGCCGGAGCGGCGGGCCGCCCGGTGACCTTGCTGTTCCTGCCCGGGGCGCTGCCGGTGACGTCGCCGCCGACGGCCACCGCGCCCCGCCCGTGGGCCCGCACGCCGGCCGCGCCGGCCGCGCCGGCCGCGTCAGCCGCGGGCCGCAGCGCCACGACCGACCACGCCAGACCCACGAGCCCGGCCACCGCCCCGGCCACGCTCGCGACCCGGTCCCCGGTGTCGAGGTCGACCAGCACCGCGACCAGCACCAGCGCCACCGCGCACGCGGCGCAGAGCATCGCCGCGATCCGCACCAGGACCCGGGACGCACCCGACGACCCCACCATCTCCGGCCCCCTCGCCGCCTCGCCCCCCGCCGCCTCCTGCCCCTGGCGGAAAGCATCCTCGCAGCCCGCGCCGGATGTCGAGGGGACCGGCAGAAGTACGTCGTCCGCGCCGCCCGATACCGTTCAACAACCGTATGGTCAACGGATTGTGACGATCCCTCACCCCATGTACTTTCGGGGTGGCCGCGGAGCACGAGCCGTCCGGGGGAGCGATGAAGATCGGCCTTGTCCTGCCTCTCGCCGAGTACCCGTCGGGGCAGCCTTCGTACGCGGAGATCAGATCGCTGGCCCTCCAGGCGGAGGAGTCGGGCTTCGACTCGGTGTGGGTCTTCGACCACCTCCTGTTCCGGGGGGCGGACGGGGCGAGCGAGGGCATCTGGGAGTCCTGGACCGTCCTGGCGGCCCTGGCCGAGGCCACCGATCGGGTCGAACTCGGCTCGTTCGTGATGTGCACGGCGTTCCGCAACCCCGCCGTACTGGCCAAGATGGCCGTGACCCTCGACGAGGTCAGCCGGGGCCGGCTCATCCTCGGCCTGGGCGTCGGCTGGCACCAGCCCGAGTTCGAGGCCTTCGGCGTCCCCTTCGAGAACCGGGTGGACCGGTTCGAGGAAGCGCTGCAGATCATCGTCGGGCTGCTGCGGACCGGGCGCGTCGACTTCACCGGCAGCCACCACTGGGCGCGCGCCGGCGAACTGCGCCCCCGCGGGCCCCGGCCCGGCGGCCCGCCCGTCCTGGTCGGCGCGAACCGGCCGCGGGTGATGGGGCTGGCGGCGCGCTACGCGGACCTGTGGAACTCCTGTTGGTTCGGCTCTCCCTCCGGTGCCGTGGAGGTCCTGGCCAGGGTGCGGGAGAGCTGCCTGAAGGAAGGGCGCGACCCGGCGACGCTGGGCATCACGCTCGGCGTCAACGTCAGCGTCGAGGGGGAGGACGGCCGCGGCGAGCAGGCGCCTTTGGGCGTCGACGTCCTGACCGGACCGCCGGGAGCGGTGGCCCGGGAGTTGCGCCGGTACGAGGCGCTCGGTGTCTCCCACCTCGTCCTCAACCTCAATCCGCATCACGGGGAAGCCCAGAGCCGCCTCGGCGCGGCCGTGCGGCTGTACCGAGCCGGAGTCCGGCCGACCACGGAAAAGGTGGACCAATGACGTGGACCGTCGACGAATCACGGGTGCGGCCCTTCCTGTCGGCCGCCGAACGGCGCGATGTCAGCGGCATGCTGAGAGGGGCGCCGCAGCGGGGCCGGACCTTCTCGGAGACGGAGGAGGCGGACGCGGGTCCCGATCCCGTGGTGCCCGAGGCGCGCAAGAGGTGGAAGGACAGCAAGGACTTCAAGGACTACAAGGACATCAAGGACGGTAAGGACGGCAAGGACGGAAAGGAGTCCAAGGACGTCAAGGACGGCAAGGAAACCAAGGACATCAAGGACTACAAGGACAGCAAGGACAGCAAGGACTACAAGGATTCGAAGGACAGCAAGGACAGCAAGGACTACAAAGACTCGAAGGACAGCAAAGACGGGAAGGACGGGAAGGACGGCAAGGACGGGTTCGACGGGGCCATGACCCCGCCTGGCCCCGGCACCTTCGTCGACCGGTCACCCGGGTCCGCCGCCGGGGTCGACGACCCCGGCCGGGCGGGCACCGGCATGCGGAACGCGTCACCGGCCCCGGCGGGACGGCTCACGGAGGAGCAGGAGGTCGCGGCGGAGCTGCGGGACTCTCGGATCAACCGACTGCTGAGGAGGCGCGGTGTCGTCATCTGAGGTGCCCCACGCCGAGTTCTCCGGACTGGTCATCGTCGCCGACCCCGAGGACCAGGTGGCGGTCGAAGTGCGGGACTTCGTCCGGGAGAGCGGGCACGAGGCGGCCGTCCTCGACGTGTTCGACGCCGCGCAGATGTTCACCGTGACCGTCGACGAGGACACGGCCGTCGTCGAGCCGGCCTTGCCGATGGTGCTCCGACTGCCCGCGCCGCCCCTGCTCAGGATCAGCTTCGACGCCGAGTTCCAGCTCAACGAGTGTCTGGCGCACCTGTGGGCCGTCGCCGCCCTCACTCCGGCACCCGTGATCAACCGTCCGGCACCGGGCGCCCTGGGCAGCAGCGTCTCCGCCTCCGCGGCCCTGACAGAACTCCGGGCCGGACTGCCCGCAGGCTCGGTGGAGGTGTTCTCCTCCCGGCCGCCGGAACCCGACGGCCCGCCGGCAGCGGGCGGGGCGGGGGAGCACGGGGACGGCGCCCAGTGGTGGGTGCAGGACCTGGGCTCGTGGACCACACGGCCCTGGCCCGAGCAGCCGGCCGGCACCGGCCCCTACCGCGCGCGCTGGTCGGACCCCGAGCCCCTGTTCGAGAACGTGGTGGTCCTCGGGGACCACGCCTGGCCCTGCAGCGCCGTCGAACTCGACGGGCTGCGCCTGGAGGAACGCAGCAGCGAGGTCGTGGCGCGACTCGGACTCCTACTGGCCTCCGTGGTCTGGCGGATATCTCCGGACCTCACCAGCGCGCAGCCCGTCCTCGTCGAGCCGTTTCCCGACGTGGAACAACTGCGCATGGTCTGGCTGGGCCTCGGCCCCCGACTGCTGAAGGTGCTCTTCCCGTGATCTACACCGTCGGACTCGCCTCCGAAAGCACCATCGCGCACTTCACCGACGCCGCCGACGCGGCCGGAGTCCACGTCGAGACCGTCGACCTGAGCGAGGCGGTGCAGCACGACGACTGGTGGCTGGCCATCGGCGGGCCCCGTCCCGCACGGCTCGGCGAGCACACCCTCGACCCCGAAGGCTCGTACTACTGCCGGATCAGCGACCTGTCGTCCCTCGCCGAGGACCGGGAGCAGGCACTGCGCTGGCGCTGGCTCACCACCGCCCTCACGGCCTGGCTCGACCAGATACCCGGTCTGGTCGTCAACCGCCCCTCCATCCGGTCCGACAACGGCTCCAAGCCGCTCCACGAACGGTCACTGGCCCGGGCCGGCTTCAGGGTTCCGCCCGCCGTCACCGGCTCCTCGCCGCAACGGCTGCGGGCCTTCGCCGAGGCCGGGCCGACCATCGTGAAGGCGGTGTCCGGGGTACGGGCCGACAGCCGGCTCCTGCGGCCCGGCGAGCTGGCCGACTTCGACCCCTGGCAGGGACCGGTCCACCTGCAGCGCTACGTCCGGGGCCTGGACGTCCGCGCCCATGTCGTCGGCGACCGGGTGCACTCCGAGGTGATCTGCTCCGGCGCGGCGGACTACCGTACCGACCCCGACGCGGTGTTCACCCCGTACGAGCTGCCCGGACCGCTCGCCGAACAGGTGGTCCGGCACACCGCGGAGCTGGGCATGACCCTCGCGGGCTGGGACTTCAAGGTCGCCGACGACGGCACCCACTGGTGCCTGGAGGTCAACCCGATGCCGGCGTACGACTGGTACGACCGGCGGCTGGGCGGTGACATCACCGCATCGCTCCTCGCGCTGCTCCAGGGGAGGCATCCGTGATCGACAGGCTGACCGTACTCACCGAACCCGACAGCGAAGCGCTCCGCGAGACCGTGCACGGCCTGCGCGAGCACTGGATCCCGCGCGGCGCCGACCCCGCCTCCTTCTTCACCCTGGGCACACCCAGCTACCTCGACCTCGCCGAGGGCCCGGACACCGGCGAGTACCGGAAACGGGCCGACACCTCCAGGCCGCTCCTGTGGGAGGCCTTCGGCGGGCTGTACGAGCGGCTCGCCGACCTCCTCGAAGGACATCTCGGCGCCCCCGTCCACTACCCCGGACACCTGGCCATGCCCGGATTCCACGTGTGGCTGTCCGCCGCCGTGTTCACCAAGCCCAAGGCTCCCGTCCACTTCGACATGCAGTACCGGGCCTTCGACTGGCCCCCCGGGACCGACCTGACCCGGCTGCTGTCCTTCACCCTGCCCGTGCGGCTGCCCGCGGCCGGCGGAGGCCTGAACATCTGGGACGCCGACTACGAGGACTTCCGGCGGGCCGCCGGCAAGGGCTGGATCGAGAGCGCCTCCGACCTCAAGCGCTTCCACACCAAGCAGTACGTCCCCTACACGCCCGGCCAGATGGTGATCCACTCCGGCCACACCCTCCACCAGGTCGCCCCGAGCAGCCGCGTGGAACCCGACGACGAGAGGCTCACCCTCCAGGGACACGGAGTCTGGTGCGACGGACGCTGGCTCCTGTACTGGTGACCGGCGGCCGCAGGGTCCGTAGGATGCGCTCGTGGCTGAGTTCGACGAGGTCAAGACGACGTTCTGGGGCGAGGGCCGGTATGGGGTTCAGCCGCCGTTGACCGACGCTGCCGTTCAGGACGCCGAGCGGCAGCTCGGTGTCCGTCTGCCGGCTTCGCTGCTGGAGATCCTGCGGGTCCAGAACGGCGGTGTGGTGTCCCAGCGATGGAACGCGTTCCCGACCGACGTGCCGACGTCGTGGAGCGAGGACCACGTTCCGCTCGACGAGATGATGGGCATCGGCCGTGCCGAGGGCCGGCTGTCCTTGCTGGACACGACGTACCTGGTCGAGGAGTGGGGTCTGCCTTCGCCCCTGGTACTGCTGTCCGGTGACGGCCACTGCTGGATCGCTCTCGACTACCGGGCCTGCGGAGAGCACGGAGAGCCGTCCCTGATCTGGCTCGACGTGGACGACGGCACGCAGCTCCTGCTGGCCGCGGACTTCCAGACGTTCGCCGAGCGGCTGAGGGCGGCCGCGCCGCTCGATCTCGATCACACGGACGGCAAATGAACCAGCACCGCCTCTCAGCCGAGCGGATCGCAGACCCGCTCGCACCGCCGCTGCGCGACAAGCTGCTCGCGCAGGTCGCGAAGGACGTCCTGGCCACAGGCAGCTAGATGCACGAACCCAGCACCGCAAGCCGCCCGTGCCCGCGACCTCATCACCGCAGCCGGGCCCCGAGCCGAAGCCGCATGTCTCCGGCCGCACGACGGACATCCTCTGACAGGGCCTCGACTTCCAGCACCCCGAGGAGCACCATCAGCGCCCGTGCCTCGTCCTCGGCCAGCAGCCGCAGGCGCGGCTCGGGCACACTGTCCAGCAGCGAATCCAACAGGTCCAGCACACCGTCATCCATGCCGGGACAACGCGGCAGGCCAGCCGGAGTCACCGGCCCGCAAGGGTCACCCCTGTGGCGGAGGCGGCACCTGCCGCGCCCACCGCCACGGCCGCACCGGCCATCCGTTCGCCAGGCGTTCCGTGCTCCCCGAGGCACGTTGAGAGCGCGGACGCGGCCCTCGAAGAACGCCTCCCGACCCGCCGAGGCGAAGATCCTTCTCCGCACTGTCGAGGGTGCCGGAGCGGCTCCCGGTCAGACCGCGATCGGCAGCTCCTCGATCCAGCAGGCGACTGACTTCGCAGTGATCACGGCTTGTGCTTCCTCGGCGTCGGCTCTGGTCAGGAAGACACCCGCTCCGGTGACATCGGGTCCCTCGGGGCGGATCACCCGTGTCATGACCACGCAGACGTGGCGGTGACGCTCTCGGCGGATCGTGACGTGGGCGGCGTCGGCGGCCTTGCGCAGGTCGGCCGCGTCCAGCCCGCAGCTCTCGACGTCTTCGGCGATCACGTGCAGCGACGCGACGACGGTCTCCCTCCACCGCCCGTGGCCGGAGCCGCCCACCGGGCCCAAGCAGGGCCCGGCGACCGCCTGGATCTGGAGGCCGGTGAGGCCCTGCTGAAAGGCGTTGGCGGGCCGCTCGACGACGTGGAGTTCCACGGGACTTCCTTCCGGGCTGTGAGGACTTGGAGGGGGCGGGGCGGCAGTCTGCTGGTCAGGCCTTGCGGTTGCGGGGGCGGCCGCTGAGCTCCAGCACGACACCGAGCTGCGAGGGCCGCATCGCGGCGGCGATGCCGGTGGCCCGGCGGTTGGCGTGCGGGCTGGTGGCGTCGGCCGCCGCGATGTGACGCTCGCGGGACAGCGTCAGGTGGGTGACGAGCCGACTCGGCAGGCCGGTGGAAGCGAGGGGCTCGGCCGCACAGGGCGGGAGCACATCCCCGCGCACCCTCACCGCTGTCCCGAGTCACCCGCACGCCCTCGCCC
This sequence comes from Streptomyces sp. NPDC004126, assembly GCF_050275515.1. Taxonomy (NCBI): domain Bacteria; kingdom Bacillati; phylum Actinomycetota; class Actinomycetes; order Kitasatosporales; family Streptomycetaceae; genus Streptomyces; species Streptomyces sp. NPDC004126. The sequence continues at coordinate 164,279 of NZ_JBNNPF010000011.1, forward strand.
CGGGCCCTGTCGCTGGTCCTACCGCCGCTCACCAGCCATCGGGTGCGCTGCCCACCCACGTGACGGGCCGACCTTGTACGGCCGTGGCGTGGGGCCTGGTCATCGCCGGGGCCGCGGGTATGTTCGCCACGAGCCCCGGCCGCGACTGCCCCCCCTGCGACCGCGTCCCCTCCACGCCGAGTTCACCGAGCCGGCCTTGCTGCTCTTGGCGCGTCCGGTTTGATTTCTCTCGCGCCGATGGCGATGCCGATGCCGATGCCGGGGACGGGGTGCTGTGGTCAGGTGAGGATGGGCAGGATGATGGCCTGGGTGTCGGTGATCTGTCCGTTGTTGTCGATCCAGACGTAGCCTTCGCGGTTGTCCTCTTCGGATTCGATGGTGGGGTATCCGCCCATGACCAGGAGTTTCCTGCCTTCGGGGCAGGTGCACACGGCTTCGACGACGACGTCGATGTCGGTCCGGTCGAACTTGAGCATCTGCGCTACCTTCGCGACGGCGCCGGGGGTGGCGAGGAAGTTCTTGGTGTCGTCGTTGCTGCCTGCTACGAACTTGGTGCACTTGAATTTGGCCATGGGGCTGTTCCTTCCGTGAGCGGGGGAGCCGGTCGGCCATGCCTGGTGCGGGGCAGGTCCGGCCCGGACGGGGGTGCGTCCAGAGCGGATCTTTCTCGCCCTGATGCCTGGGTGCAACGCCCTTGGGCTGGAGTGGCCCGATCGTGTGCCGGTCGTCTGATCTTCGACGTCTCACCCCGGACATCCGTTGGTGAGTCCCGAGAACCGGCCTCCTGGGCCACCTGCAGGCCTCAGTTCGCCCAGTCGATTCCGAGCCCGGCGCGTGCGGCGGGCTGTGCCGGGCGGAGCCGGTCGCGGCGCTGCTTCCGGTTGGCGAGCCACACCCCGGTCCGGTGCTCGGTCCCGTGCGGGAGGCGCTCGACGTGCCGACGGCGGGGCAGGCCGCCGCCTTCCCGCTCGATGTACTGCGTCAGGGCTCGGAGGCCGGTCCGGAAGGCTTCTGCGCCGCGCCCGGCCTGCCGGCCGTGCCGGTCTTCGCGGCCGCGGTACGGGCCCGTACGACCCTCGCCGGGGTGATGCCGAGCGCACGGAGCCGGGCCTGCTGCTCGGCGTTCAGCAGCGCCCGGTTCCGTCGTTGGGTGGCGACCCAGCGGCCCACGTCTTCGCCGACCAGGTTCACCTTCCGCGCCACGCCGTAGGTCGTGCCGCCGAGGATGCCGGCCGCGTGGGTGCCCTGGCCGTTGCAGTCGCCGCCGCTACGGCCGTCGCCGACCGCGTCGAAGCCGCGGACGACACGGCCGCCGAGGTCGGGGTGGCCGTAGTCGATGCCGGTGCCGAGGACGTATGCGGTCACGCCCTGGCCGCTGCCGTGGGCGCTGAAGTTGTTGTCGAGGGGCAGGGCACGCTGGTCGATCCGGTCCAGCCCCCAGTTCCCCAGCCACTGGCAGTCGGTTCCACGTTGGGCCTGCTCGCCGCTTGCTGGTAGCCCTGGCCGCGACCACCACAGCCTCGGTCTTCCCTGCTGCCTTCCCTTCGCCCAACCGCCCCGGCCCTCTGCGACCGCGCCCTGGCCCTGACGCGGGACCGGTCAGGGCATCCGGGGACACGGCGGCCGCCGCGGGCCCATGGTCTGGGCGAGTCCGGCTGTGGGTACCGCCTCGGCGATGTCGCCGGGCTCCACATATCCTTCCCGGCCCGTCTTGGGGGTCAGGAGCCAGATCATGCCGCCCTCGGCCATGGCCCCGGTCGCGTCGACCAGGGTGTCGAGGAGGTCTCCGTCCTCGGCGCGCCACCACACGAGCACGCAGTCGGCGTTCTCGGCGTCGTTTTCGCCGAGCAGCTCGGATCCGGCTCGCTCCTCGACTGCTGCTCGGAATTCGTCGTCGGAGCCATGCGGCTTCCTCCATTCGGACACGCTTAACGCTTCGCCGTAGTCAAGAAGCTACAGAGAGTCCTGACCACTGGCGGGGGTCTCGGAGAACGGCTCCGCCCGGAGTTCCGGGGCCAGGTCCTGGACGCCGGGCTGCTGGTGTCCGGGTCCGACCCGGCGGGTCCGGCCGGGCGGTTTCAGTGGAAGCCGAGCATGCCGGGGGTGTCGATGCCGATGGCGAGGATGCCGGGCGGGTAGCGGTGTTCGTCGTCGGTGAGGAGGATGGGCATGCCGTCGGTGCCGGTGCGGCGCAGGGCGGTGTAGAGGGCGTGGCAGGTGTCCATGCCGCCGTACCCGTCGCGGAACATCGTCCCGACCGCGGGCGCGTCGATCTGCCCGAACGTCTCCACGTCCGTGCACGGATACCCCAGCACGGCTCGGGCGGCGCCCGCACGGTCGGCTTCCGCCTGCGCCAGGCACAGGGCCGGCACCAGCAGCCGGTCGCCGCCGGCGGTCACGTTCACCGCGAGCGCGTTCAAAGCCTTGTGCCCGTCGGCGAGGGCGGTCACGGCACTCGTGTCGAGGATGATCACGCAGCGTCCCGCCCCGGCAGCGCGAGGACCTTCTCCGCGGCGATCCGCCGCAGGTTCCCCAGCACGTCCAGGGAGGCGAACTCCTCGTCGCTGATGTCGACGCCGATCACCTCACGCGCGTGGGCCCGCGCGGCGGACACCTGCTCGGCCCGCTGCGCGGCGGTCGGCTCGCCTGCGGCCAGGGCGTCGACGAGCTGCCCGATGCTCAGTCCCCGCTCGTCGGCGAGCTGGGCGAGGTGGTCCCGGGTCTGCTTGGTCACCTGGATCGTCGTATTCGCCATAGAGCCACCATAGCGTTCCTATGGCATGTGGGAAATCTGGTGGGCCAAGGTCCTGCCGGCCGATACCGGGCCCTGACAGCGGTCAGGCGGGCGCCGTCGTCGGGGAGCTGCGCAAGGTAGACGTCCGGTGCCCGGACGGTGCGGGCCGCCGGCGGACGAGGCGCGCGCGGAAGCATCGTCGTGCCCGGCGGCCCAGGACACCTGCCGACCCATGGCCGAGGCACGCTTCGCGACCGGCATCGAACCGCCGGGCCACCGGGGAACCCGTTGTAGGCCGGCGTGTTCGTGAGCTGGACCATCGCTGGGCGGCTGACACCCACTCGTGCCAGTCGGCGCTGGGCGCCTGATGACCGCGGTGATCCGCGGAAGCATCCGGTTCCCACAGAAGGCCGCTGGAAAGCCTGCTCTCTTCCCCCAGCCCGCGACCCACCGGGGCCGACTCGACCCCCGCACCATTCCCGCGGTCCTGCCCGAGCGCTGGACCGCCCCGCTCGACGAGCGCGACGCACCGAGACGGCAACTGCGGCGGGACGCGGCGATCCGGCTCGTCCAGATGGCCACCGGCTGTTCCCGACGCTCCGCCGCTCTCTACCTCCGTATCCCTATGGGATTGCTGCACGCTGCCACCGTCATCGTCCACCCCTGGCAGCAGGAACCAGGCAATGCTTTGGCGTACCAGAGCGCCCTCCACCGCGTCGCCGAGATTGCCATCGCCGAAGGCCAAAGCGACGGTGAGAGCGTCCCGGCCGGGTGACAGCACTCCTGGATGGGCGAGGCTTTGAGCGTCGAACACCGACGACGCCCGTAGGCGCCCGGCTCCGAGCCTGGAGTGGATACGGCAAGGGGACCGGGGGCCTCCTCCCGCCAACGCGTCATCCCGAAGGCTGACTCAAGGCTCCCCCATGCAGACGGCGGTACCACCTCGGGGATGACGACCGGCCGCCGGGGACCGAAGAGGCTGATGCCATGACAGCGATCGTAGGACCTCGCCCGACCACGACTGCGCACGGCACCGAACGGCCGGTCCCGCCATGGGCTTCCATCACCGCGCATGCGATCCCGTTGCTGCTGCTGCCCCAGTGCTTGTGGCGGTTGCCATTCGCCTTCGGCTTTGAGATGGGGCTGGACGTGGACGGGGCGATACCGTCGTTGTGGGTGTCCGTCCCCTATGTCTTCGGGCTCAGCTTGATCACGGAGGGGTTGGCACTGCTGTCCTTCGGATTGGTGCGGGGATGGGGCGAGGTCGCCCCCGCATGGCTACCGTTCATCGGAGGGAAGCGGATCGCTCCCTCTGCGGCGATCATCCCCGCCACCCTCGGCGGCCTGGGCGCGACCGTGTTCTGGGCACCCGTGCTGCTGAGCTGGTTCGGTGTGGGTGACGCCGCCCCGTTCAGCAGTGACGGCTGGCGGACACTGGCCCACCTCTGCATCGCCCCCGGGATGCTGTGGGGCCCGCTCGTACTGGTGCTGACCTACGCCTACTACACGCGCCGCCGCCCTGCCAAACACCATGGGCACAGTGGCGGTTCAGTGGCTGCCTGAAAACACGTCACGAGGTCCGGACAGGCGTCACGGCGACGCCTGTCCGGACCTCGTCGAGTGCTGGACCGCGTCGGTGCCACATTGGTGCCGCGGAGTCGGGTGTCAGCGGATGGCGACGATCAGTGCCTCCCGGGTGGCTGATCAGGCGTGAAGCGTGACGGTCACGATTCGCCCGGGCCACCTGCCACCGGCCCTGACCGCACGCCCTATCCGCGCGAGCGCTCGGTCCACGTCAGCAGGGGCGGAGCATCGGGCGGTGTCAGTGGTGCTGCTCCAACAGGACGGCGAAGCCGTCGAGGATGCGCTGCAGGCCGAACTCGAACAGGGCGTCCAGATCGAAGTCGTACCCGGTCTGGGTAAGCCTTGACAGGACCGGGAAGTCGCCGGTGGCCAGGATCTCTTCGAATGTGGATTCTTGACTGTCCATCCACTCCTCGCTGTCAAGTCCGCTGAGCGCCTCCGCGTCCGCCTCCAGCTCGACGCTGACCGCGGTGCCCCGGATGTAGTTGAAGAGGGTGAGGTGCGCGGTCATGACCGTCGGAACGTCGAGACCGCGGCCATCCAGGGCGGCGAGCGCCCATTCGGTGTAGGGGACCGCACCGGCGACCGGCTGCGGGCGGGTCACCGACAGGGCCGGCGCCAGCCACGGGTGCCGGCGGAACATCGCCCACAGCAACCGAGCCACGAGTTCGAGCCGCTCCCGCCAGCCCTCCGGTGGATCTGCGGGCAGTGGCGAGTCGCAGAAGGCCCGGTCCATCATCTGTACCAGCAGGTCGTCCTTGTCGGCCACATGCCGGTACAGCGACATGGTCGCCACGCCCAGTTCGGCCGCCACCCTTCGCATCGAAACCGCAGCGAGCCCTTCCCGGTCGGCTACCTCGACGGCCACGGCGACGATCCGTTCAGGCGCGAGTGCGGCTTCCGATGCGTTCCTTCGCCGCCTACGCGCTGCCCGCTCCCCGGTATCGGCGGGCGTTGCGACGACGGTACCGACGCCCGGCACGGCGCGGACCAGGCCCGCCTGCCGGAGTTCGGTGAGGACCCGGGTGGCGGTCGCCATCGCGACGCCCCACTGCCGGGTGATCTCACGGGTCGATGGCACCCGGTCGCCCGGCGCCAGCTCGCCCGATTCGATGCGCTGTCGCAGTTCCGCGACGATCTGGCTGAAGCGCGGCACGACCTGCTTGTCCACGAATTCCCCTCCGCACTAGTGCACCTATGGCGGTTGCCCACCTTAGCCGCAGTGCGCCAGATAGCCCCCGACTCCTCATCCGCACTAGTGCAGTGGATTGCCAACTCCCCTGACTGAACAAGGATTTGACGGCTTGCAGCGCATCTGCGTGCGCCGTATATTCCGATGCTGTGCAGAACACCAAGATACTCATCTCTGGCGGCGGCATCGCGGGACCCGCCCTTGCGTACTGGCTACGCAAGGCAGGCTTCACGCCGTACGTCGTCGAGCGCGCGCCGGCTCCCAGGCCGGGTGGTCAGACCGTGGACCTGCGCGGCGCCGGCCGTACCGTGATCACCCGGATGGGCCTGATGGATCGGGCCCGGGCAGTGACTGTCGACCAGCGCGGCCTCGCCCTGGTCAACGCCTCCGGCCAGATCACCGCCCGGATACCCGCGGACAGCTTCGGCGGCGAGGGCATCGTCTCCGAGATCGAGATCCTCCGCGGCGACCTCGCCGACCTCCTCTACGGGGCGACCCGCCACGACACCGAGTACCTGTTCGACGACACCATCACCGCGCTCGACCAGGACGAGGACGGAGTCACCGTCACCTTCGAGAAGGCCGCCCCGCGCCGGTTCGCCCTGGTCGTCGGCGCGGACGGACCGCACTCAGTGGTGCGCGCGCTGGCCTTCGGCCCGGAGCCCGACCACGTCCGCCCGCTGGGCCTCTACCACGCCTGGTTCACCGCCGCCGGCACCATGGAGCTGGACGGCTGGTTCCAGATGTACAACGCACCCGGCGGGCTCGTCGCCAGCGCCCGGCCGGGCCGCCTGCCCGGCGAGATCAAGGCCGGACTCAGTTTCCGCTCGACACCGATCCCGTACGACCGCCGCGACAGCGCCGCGCAGCGGGAGCTGCTGGCCCGGCGCTTCGCCGGCGTCGGATGGGAGGTCCCGAAACTGCTGCGGGCGATGCACACCGCGTCCGACTTCCACTTCGACTCGATGGGCCAGGTACACCTCGACACCTGGTCGCGCGGCCGCACCGTACTGCTCGGTGACGCCGCATACTGCGCGACGCCGCTCACCGGCCTGGGCACCAGCCTGGCCCTGGTCGGCGCCTACGTACTGGCCGGTGAACTGGCCGCCGCCGGCGGTGACCACCGCGCCGCCTTCCGGAACTACGACCACGTCATGCGCCCCTACGTCGACCAAGCGCAGGAACTGCCGCCGGGCGGCGCAAAGGGATTCGCACCGTCCAGCGCCCTGGCCATCCGCCTACGGGCCGCCTCGATGCGCTCGATGACCCGATGGCCCATGCGGAACCTGCTGGCCGCGCAGTTCGCCAAGGCCTCGAACATCGCCCTGCCCGACTACGGCCATCTGCCCCCGCACCAGCGCTCGCACGGCTGAGAGGCCGCAGGCGGGCCGGGTCCCAGCGGGGCCACTGGGGCAGCTGCGACGGAGCAGGTGACGATCACCTACGAAGACATCACCGCCGAGTAGCGATCGTTTCTGCCCGGCGGAACATGTCCGGAGCCCCATGCCCGTGCCGGGGCGCGCCCGTGGCGGAGCGGTGTCTTCCTCAGCCCAGGAGCCCGGCGGCTTCCCGGCGGGCCTGCTCCAGCCAGGAGGCGCGCTCCTCGGCGGTGGAGTCGCTGACGGTGCGGAAAACCGTCCGGCGCACGTCGCGCACTCCGACGTACGGCAGGACGCACGCCGACCAGATGCTTTGCAGCGGGTCGCCGAACTCGCTCTCCTCCCGTCCGGCAGGAGTGTCGGAGGTGTTCAGCACGAGGGCCTTCCCCGCAGTGAGGAGTCCGGCGGGTTCGCCTTCCGCGGCTCCCAGTTTGTACGCCACCCCCGGCACGAGCACCCGCTGCACCCAGCCCGTGAGGACCGCGGGCGGCATGCCCCACCAGTTCGGGTGGATGAACACCAGCGCGTCCAGCGCGGCCACCTCCGCCCGGTGGAGGGCCACCCGCGCGTCCTGCGCGTCCGCCGCCGACTCGACCGTGTCCGTCTCGGCGCCGGAGAGCAGGGGCGGGAAGCCCTCGGCGTAGAGGTCGTGCGCCGACACCGCCGCTCCCCGCTCGCGCAGTTCCCGCACGACGGCGTCGAACACCGCGTGGTTGAAGCTCCCCGGCCGCGGATGAGCCACATACACCCCGATACGCACCTGTCCCCCAGCTGGTTCGACCCGACGAGCGTCCTGCGCCATTGTCCCCCAGCGGTCAGTCCGCCGGCCGGCCCCCGTCGGACCGACGTGCCCGGGCCGCCTCACCCGATCGCCCCGGCATTCGGGCGGACGTCCACTCCACCGGCGGACTCGGGCGGCGGGCGGGTGGACGACACGCAGGACCTGGCGCGCCTGTGCGAAGTCGCCCACGTCGGACGCCTGAACGCCGAAGAGGCCGGCATGGTCGGGGCGCTGCTCGGCCTGCCCGCCCGGGCCGTCGCCGAGATTCCCGGCCTTGCCCCCGGCGCTCGGGGGTGCGCGGCTTCCCGGGAGCGAGGGCTCATGCCTGGCGGATCGCGTGCCCCAGATACGTCACCAGCGGGGCTGTCCCGGGTTCGAGCACCATCTCGACCAGCTCCGGCAGCTGTTCATCGGTCAGCGTGCCGCGCCGGCGCCCGCGCGCCGCCCGCACGAGGCTCCGAACGTCGCGCGGCTTGAACGCCGTGACGTCCTGCGGGGCCAGACCCACCCGCTCGAGCGCCTCGGCGAGTTCTGCGGGGCGGCGCAGCCGGTGTGCGGCGTAGCGGCCACGGGGCATGATCCGTGTGGCCGGCACGGTCTGGAAGGCGCCCAGGTAGACGAGGCGGGACACGGGGGTGCGGTTGACCGTGTCGTAGGCGAAGACCCCGCCGGGACGCAGTACCCGGGCCGCCTCCGCGAGGACCGCGTCCGGCCGTTCGGTGATTTCGAGGGTGTCGGCGCAGTACAGGAGGTCGAAGGAGCCGCCCGGAAGGCCGAGTTCCTCCGCGGGTGCCGTCACGTAGGTGATGCCGAGGCCGTGGTCCGCCTCCCGGGCGAGGGCCGTGGCGGCGCGGGACGGGTCGACGGCGGTGACCTCGCAGCCGAGCCGGGCCAGGCCCCGGGCCAGCACGCCGCGCCCGCTCCCGACGACGAGTACCCGGCTTCCGGCCGCTGCGACACCAGCCTGCGGGAGCACGCTCCGCAGGTACTCGAGGCGGACGGACTGGAAGGTCACGGCCCGGATGTGACGGCCGTCCGCGGCCGAGGGGCCGGCTTCGTCGAGTGCGATGTGCGGGGTGGTGGCCATGGCGGACTCCCTCGACAGGTAGCGGTTGGGTTCCCTGAGTAAACCTAGCATCGTCGAGTTTCCTCAGGGAACCCGACGGCGCTACGATCGGTTCGTGACCCGTACCCCGCTCTCTGGCGTCGCGTGCTCGATCGCCCGCGCGGCCGATCTCTTCGGCGACGCGTGGACGGCCTTGATCATGCGAGACGTCCTCCTCGGCATCCGCCGGTTCGACGAGCTGGCGCAGGACCTGGGCCTGTCCCGCAAGACCCTCGCCGCGCGCCTGGCCCGACTGGTCGAGGAGGGTGTCGTCACGCGCGAGCGCTACCAGGCCTCCCCGCCGCGCGAGGAGTACGTGGCCACGGAGAAGGGCCGGGAACTCTACCCCGTCCTGCTGGCGTTGATGGCCTGGGGCGACAAGTGGTACGCGGAACCGGCGGGGCCCCCGGCGCGGGTCCGCCACGACGCCTGCGGGCACCTGGCCACCCCGCTCGTGACCTGCGACGCCTGCCGGGAGCCCCTCACGGTGGCCGGCACGACCCAGCTGCCCGGCCCCGGCGGCCGGGTGGGGCCGGGCACGCTGCTGCTCGGACCGCTGATCGCCGCGCGCGGCGGGGAGGGGGGACCGGGGCCGGCTCCCGGCCGGCCGTCGACCCCCGGGTGATCCCGCGCGCGATCCACCGGCTGGCCGGGGCCTTCCCCGGTTCCTCCCCGGCGCGGCACGCCCCCAGCTACGCCGCCCGGTTCGCCTAGCGCCCGGCGCCGGACCGCCGCAGGACCAGCAGGATCAGCAGCGCGAAGGCGGCGAACGCGGCGCCGCTGCGGGCCAGGTCAGCGGTCCAGGGTCCCGGCATGGTCCACGGGCGCCGAGGTGACGGCCCATTTCTTGATCCGGCCGTTGACGGGGATGTCGTCCAGCCGGGTTGTCCCGAAGGACGCCGGCGCCGGCAGCCCGCCCCGCCGGCCGGCCACCGCGGCGTGCGGGCCTCAGGAGCCGTCCGGCCGGACCATCCTGCGACCCGCGGTGCTCCCGCCGTCCACCGCGATCGAGGCGCCCGTCATGTAGGGGAAGTCGTCGGACGCGAGGCCGAGCACCGCCCGCGCGATCTCCTCGGCATCGGCCATCCGTTCGAGACCGTCGACGTTGAGCGGACCCCACGCCTGCTTGTACTTCAACCAGTCCGCGTCCGGAATGCCAGGCGGTCGCACGAAAGCGGTGTCAGTGGTGCCGGGCAACAGGGCGTTGACCCTGATCCCCTTCGGCCCGTACGCGAGGGCCGCCGACTTCACCAGCCCCTGCACCGCCCGCTTGCTCGCGGTGTACGCGGCGCTGTTCGGCCGCGCCTGGTCGGCCGCTGACGACGAGGTGCAGATGATGACGCCGCGCTGGGCCCTCAGCATGTGCGGGATCTCGTACTTGACTGCGAGGAACGTGCCCCGGGCGTTGGTCGCCTGGACGTCGTCCCATTCTTCGACGCTCATCTCGTGGGGCAGTTTGCCGCTGCCGATGCCGGCGTTGTTGAAGGCCACGTCGATGCCGCCGTAGCGGCTCGCGACCCCGTCCACGAAGGCGCGCACCTGCGCCTCCACCCGGACGTCCGCCTGGATGTAGGTCGCTTCGCCGCCCGCGTCCCGGATCTCCCGTTCCACCTGGCGCCCCAGGTCGCTCCGTCTGCCGCAGAAGCCCACGTGGGCCCCCTCGGCCGCGAACGCCTTCGCGGCCGCCCTGCCGATGCCCGACGTGGCACCGGTGACGAGGACCGACTTCCCCTGGAAGCGGCCGGTCCTGCCGCGGGAGCTCGACGGGGCGGCGGCCGCGCGGGCGGTGGTGCCGAAGGCCGCGCCGCCCATGCCCAGAGCGGCCGCACCGCCGAGGAGGGAACGCCGCCCCAGCAGCGCGGACCGCGCTTCGGTGCCGGTACCCGTGTCCGTGTTCTCGTCCATGGCCGTATCCATGGCCGTATCCATGGCCGTATCCGTATCCGTATCCATGGCGATCACGCTCGCAGCCCGCACCGTGCCCCCGGCTCCCCCCGCGGGACGGACATCGCGGCCGGTGGGAGGAGGCGGCCTCCTCCCACGGCAGGACCCCCGGCCCGCGGACGAGCACTTATCGTGAGCGGTGTGAACCGACCTTGGATCGAGCCCGCGTTCGACAGGAGATTCGCCACCTTACGGATCCTGGCGCTCGCCGGAGTCCTGGTCGGATACTCCCTGCTGCTCCAACGGCCCTCCGGGGCCCAGGACTGGAGCCTGGCAGCGGCCGGGCTGGTGCTGTGCCTGGTCGCGGGCAGATGGGTGTTCGCCGCGCTCCTGGCGCAGTCGGGCCTGCTCGCCGTCGCACACGCGGTGGGCTCGGGCACCGTCTCCCCGCTGAAGGTCCTCGCCGCGGTCACCCTCTTCGAGCTGGCCGTACAGACGTCCGGGCGCCGCCTCGCCGCCGGGACCGCGGTACTGGCCCTCGCCGTCGCCGTGAACCGCTTCGGGGAACTGCCCGCCGGCTTCCTCCCGGTGCTCTACAAGATGGGCATCGTCGCCGGCACGCCGCTGCTCCTGGGCGCATACGTACGCGTGACCCGCGACGCCGCACTGCACGCGCGGGAGTACGCGACGCAGCAGGAACTCCGGGCCGAACAAAGGCTGCGGGACGCCCGCGCGGCGGAGCGCACCACCATCGCCCGCGAACTGCACGACCTCGTCGCCCACCACGTCTCCTCCATGGTGCTGCGCGTCGGTGTCGCCCGGCACGTCACCGCCACGACCGGCACCCCCACCGACCCGCGCATCACCGAAGTCCTGGACGATCTGCACGCCAGTGCCGGAGCGGCCCTGACGGACCTGCGCCGCCTGGTGGCCGTCCTGCGCGCCCAGCACCGGAACGGTCCCGACACCGGCTCCCTGGCCGCGCCCGGGGCGCTGCCGGCCGCGCTGGAATCGGTGGTGGAGCACAGCCGCCGTACCGGCCTGGCCGTGACCGTTTCCGTCGACCCCCGTACCGCGCGGCTCGACGCGGTGCGCGGCCTCGCCGTCCTCCGCCTGGCGCAGGAGGGCCTGGCCAACGCAGCCAAGCACGGCGGGCCCGGCACACAGGCCGAACTGGACGTCCGGGTCACCGACGACGTCGTCCGCGTGACGATCCGCGACGACGGGTCCGGGAAGGCCCGTACACCCGCCCCCGGCCCTTCCGGACACGGCTTGATCGGCATGCGGGAACGCGTGGACCTGCTCGGCGGCCGCCTGGACGCCGGCCCCACAGCCGAGGGCTGGCTGCTCGCAGCCGAACTTCCCGCCCTCGTAGGAAACTTGGAGACCAGGCAGTGATCCGCATCCTCGTGGTCGACGACCAGCAGCTTGTCCGCATGGGACTGCGCATGCTCTTCGAGCAGGCGCAGGACACGAAGGTCCTGGGCGAGGCGGACAGCGGCGCGGAGGCCGTGCGGCTGGCCGGACACCTCGTTCCCGACGTCGTCCTCATGGACCTGCGGATGCCCGGCATGGACGGCATCACCGCCACCCGCCGCATCCTGGACGCCCGACCCGCCACCCGGGTCGTCGCCCTCACCACGTTCGACGACGACGACCACCTGTACCCCGCGCTCGCGGCCGGAGCCTGCGGGTTCCTCGTCAAGGACACCCCGCCGGCCGAAATCCTGGAAGCCGTACGCCGGGCCGCCGACGGCCAGGCCCCCTTCAGCCGGGACGTACTCGACCGCCTCGTGCTCCAGGCCCTCCACACCCGCTCCGCTCCGGACACCCGGACGGACACCCGGGTACCGGCGCTCACCCCGCGCGAACGGGAGGTGCTCGGCTTGCTCGGCGTCGGCCTCTCCAACAAGGAGATCGCCGACCGGCTGCACCTGGGGGTCACCACGGTCAAGACGCACGTGGCCAGCCTCATGGCGAAGACGGGCCGGGACAACCGCATCCGGCTCGCGGTCCTCGCCGTCCTCACCGGCATCACTCCGGACTGACGACCGTCGCGGCCCCGGGCGACCGGGACGGGTCCGGCGCGGGAGCAACCCCGTCGGTCAAGCGGGGGTGGCACGTTCGTTGGGTGTGTCGTCGGCCGAGGAGTATCCGCAGGTCGCGGCGGTGTGATGCCGCGCGGCTGTGCGCAGCGCTGCGATGACGGCCGTGGTCGTCGGGTTCTCGGTTTCCGTTTGACGGGTCGCGGCGAACAGGAGGCGCTGGATCGGGTGGTCCTCGATGGGCGCGGTTTGGATTCCGGGTGTGGCCGGGTCGATGGCTGTCCGGGGGATGAGCGCGGTCGCGAGGCCGGCTCGTGCGAGGGTGAGCTGGGCGGCGATGTCGGCGGTGATGTAGTGCGTCGTGGGTGTGAAGCCGGCCTGGCGGCAGGCGTGCAGGATGGCCTGTCCGCAGTCCGTGGTCGCCGGCGGCATGGCAAGGCTGTGCGTGGCCAGTTCGCGCAGGGCGACGGGCCGTTCGTCGGCTCGGCCGGCTGCGGTGACGACGAGCAGCGGATCGTCCAGCAGCGGCGAGACCGCGATGTCCCGGGGCGGGGTGTCGGGAAGGTGGTGATACCGCTGCCCCAGCACCACGTCGACGGCGCCGAGGGTGAGCTCCCGCAGTTGCGCCTGGTCGGTGACGAGACAGGTCACGGTGAGCTGCGGCTGCTGTGAGCCCAGCTCGTTGAGTGCGGGGGCCACGATCCGGGCGACGGTCGACGGCAACGCGGCGAGCGTGACTGTGGTCCCGACCGTGCCTTTGACCGCCGCGACGGCGCTTTCGGCCTCCTGCACGGCGGCGAGGATCCGGTCGGCGTGTTCAAGGAGCACCCGGCCCGCCTCCGTCAGCGCCACGGTTCGCCCGTCGGGGCGCAGCAGATCGACTCCCACGTCACGTCGCAGCGCGGACAGCTGCTGGGAAACGGCACCGGCGGAGAGTCCCAGGGCCTGGGCGGCTGCGGCGATGGAACCGCGGGCGGCGACGGTTTTGAGCATGTACAGACGGCGGATATCCAACATGACTCGATAGATTACCTAAATGGTTTCATCAGAAAACATCCCCTTGACCTATCGGGTCATGGTGGGCGACCTTCAGCGCATGGAGATCTTCGACTGCATCGCCGCGGTTGCCCGGCCCATCCACGATTTCGGTGACGAGTTCATGTCCGACGAGACGACCGCCACTGTGGGGCTGCGTGCGGGGTTCTCACCCGGGCGCGGCTTCTACTGCCGCGGCCGGTTCGGAGTGCTCGGCGAGGCACCGGTCCCGGTGGTCCAAGCGGTACAGGGCTTCCTCGGTCCCAACCTGGTCACCGCGGGCTGGCTGGCGGGGCGGGCCGTGATGCCTGCGGAGGACGCCGTCGCCTGTTACGCACAGGCCGTCCGGGCATGGGGGCACGCCAACATCCCCGCCTACGTCGACGTGGAGCACTTCAACCACTTGGCCCAGCAGCTGATCGACGCCGCTGACGCCGACGCCCTGCCCCTGTTCGCGGGCTGGCGTGCGCAGCCCTGCCCCGCCGACGACCCCGTCGGGGCGGCCATGCAGCGCATCCACGTACTGCGAGAGCACCGGGGTGCCTGCCATCTGGCGGCGGTGCGCCTGTCCGGGCTGACCGCCCAGATGGCAATGGTCATCAACCTCGGCGTCGAGCAGGCGACCCACTACGGCTGGCAAGAGCCACATCCCGTCGCCGCAACCCTGATCCCCCGATGGCAGCGCGCCGAGCAGCTCACCGACGAGCTGCAGGCGCCGCTCTACACCACGCTGACCGACCGGCAACGCACCGAATTCGCCCAGCTCGTCAACGCCTTGACCGCCTCTCCCACCTCATGACCGGACGTCGAGAACACCAACAGGAGCACGAGGCCCAGCCGACCGTCACCACTTGTCCACGCCGAGGGCCGGCATGGCCGTCGCCGCAGCGACCGGCGTCATGTACCTCGACGCCGTGGGCATCCCCGTCAAGCCCACCCGCGACGACGCGATCGCCCTCAAGGACCTGCTCCTGGACCCCGCCTGTACCGCCGGGAGGATCGCGGATCTGCTGCGGACCTGGCCCACGGTGACCTGACGCACGCACAAGGGCCCCAGCGTTGGGGGCGCCGCAGGGTGACAGGGCAGGCCGGCAGCCTCGTTCGCGCCGGTCTGCTCCTTTACCCCGGCGGGGCGCCCGAGCTCCCCGACATCCACCCGGACCAGGTAGCCGCCCTCCGACATCGCCGGGACCTGCCGGTCCTCCTTGAACGGGACGTTCCCCTCGGCCCGGACGAGGCCCCGTCGGCTTGCGGTCCGCCGAGCTGACTTCGATCACATCGCCGGTCGCCTCGGTTGGCTGCGCCCGGGTCAGCTCGGTGGAGATCGACTACAAGCGGCAGGGCGGCGGTCGTGGGGTGGCTGCTCGCGCATGGCAAGGCCAGGGGGTGCGACCACGCTGGGTGATCAATCGGGTGCTTCAGGGGGCATTGACCTTGAGTCAGAATGGCGGGTCGTCGCTGTAGCCGCCGGCCCAAGAAGCGCGGCCGGCCCTGAGACGGGCGTAGTGCTCGCGCGCCGCGATGTCGGACGCGTTCTCCAGTTCAATCGTGTCGTGGCCCCAGGCCTTCAGCGCGTCTAGGACGCGGTCTCGGTGGCGCCGGGGAGCGCTGCCGGCCAGCAGGAGGCGGGCATGGTGGGCCAGATCGGCCTGGTACCGGGTGAGGAGGGGGTGCTCGATCAGGGGGATAGCGGTGACCAGGGCGGTGTGGCGGACGTCGGCATCGTCATGACCGAGCAGGGGATGAACAGCGGAATAGATCGCCGGGCGTGCGTCACGGAACGCACGCATCTCGTCGTACTCATCGAGGAAGCCCCCGTCGAAGAGGCGTTCGCCGGTGGCGACGCACTCGTCGTCGGCGTCGTAGGCGGTGTCGCCGAGCCAGTCGAGCAGCTGCACAAGGGTCGGGTGGTTCCGGGTCTCGTCGTCGCGGTTGTCGTCGCCCGCCGTGACGGCTGGGTGGTTAAGGATCGCCGCGACGTAGAGAGCCACCGGGACGGTTGCCTCGTAGATGCTGTTCTGGTGAGTCACGGGCTCCAGGGCATCGTGGAGGGCGGACTTCCTGACGGCCGGGTCAGGGTCGGTGAGGAGTATCAGTGCGGCCGGCAGGGCTTCGCCGGTCCCGCAGGCTGTGGCGAGCGAGGCCCAGTCCGTACTGTCCAGCAGTGTCTGAAAGGGAAGGAGCTCGGCGGGGTGAGGCGGCTCGGTCCGTCTGCGGCGCGGGGTCACAGGCTGAGGCTATTGCGCTGGCGAGCCAGCCCTGTGCCCGGGTGTCCGTCGCGGGAGTCGGTGTTGGCCGCGCTCCGCGCTGCGGTGCTGCGCGAGGAGCCGTTCGGGCCGCAGGGCGGGCTCCCGGAGAAGGTCCGGGTCGACCGGGGGCAGGGAGTTCTAGTCGAAGACGGTCGCGGCGGCGTTCGGTGCGCTGGTGGTCGAGGTGGAGGACTTGCCCGCCGACACCCCGCACCTGAAGGGCACGGTCAAGGGCCTGAACCGGGCGGTGGAGTCGATGTTCCTCGCCCCGTTGCCGGGCTACGTACGCCAGCCGCGTTCGGGCCGGCGCCCTGTGCGTCCGAAGGACGAGCTGCTGCTCGGTTGTCGGAGGAGCCTGGCACTATCCGGGATGTGAACGCAATACGTACAACCCCACCGCGGCCGTGCGATATCACCGCGGTGTTTCCGCAGTTGGCACCGCTGGCCCGCACCACGACCCGGCTGCATCCCCGGGCCGGATCGCCGACGCCCTACGACAGCTCGATCGGCGGGCCGCTGCTGTGGCCCTCCTCGCAGCCATGGCCGTACTGCGACAAGTGGCACGAGGGCCCTGTTTCCCCGATGGTGCCCGTGGCCCAGCTGTACGTACGCGACGTGCCCGAGCTGCCGAAGCCCGGACGGGCAGACCTGCTGCAGGTCCTGTGGTGTCCCTCCGAACACCCGCCGTTCTACAAGCCCACGACCAAGCTGGCCTGGCGGACTGCTGCCGACGTCACCGACATCCTCGACACCCCGCCCACCCCGGCCGATCCGCAGTACGGCTACCTGCCGACGCCGTGCGTGATTTCACCGGAGCAGGTCACCGAGTACCCCAACTTCCTGGAACTGAGCGAACAACTACGAGAACAGGTCAACGACTGGAGCACCTGGCGGGCGGCCGGCATCGCGATGGACGATGACTACGAGGAGCCGCAGGAGTACTACTCCGACGAGCTGTCCGAGGCCCCCGGGTGGAAGGTCGGCGGGTGGCCGCCATGGGGCCTGACCGACCCCGCCCCACGGTTCTGCATCAACTGCGGAACCGTGATGGCCCCGCTGCTGACCATCGCCTCGGAGGAGTCCCGCGACTACCGACGCGGTTGGCTTCCGACGGAGGACCAAGGCA
The DNA here is from genome assembly GCF_050275515.1 of Streptomyces sp. NPDC004126. Taxonomy (NCBI): domain Bacteria; kingdom Bacillati; phylum Actinomycetota; class Actinomycetes; order Kitasatosporales; family Streptomycetaceae; genus Streptomyces; species Streptomyces sp. NPDC004126. Next base: position 181,393 of record NZ_JBNNPF010000011.1, read on the forward strand.
TCGCCGTGATCGACGACGACCCTGTGCACAACCCGCCCGGCATCCAGGTCTCCAAAAGCAACCATCTGCAGTTCTACCTCTGCAGGACGTGCTCCAACCACACCACCCTGATCCAATAGGCCCGGACCCAGGACTTGTCCGGGACGATCATCTGGTAAAGCGGCTTGGTGACCCTTTGGCCGGGATCGTGGGAGGGGTGGGCGGATCTGTGGAGAGAGACCTGCGGCGTGCGGTCGTCTTGAAGCTTGGCGAACTCGGGCGGAGCGATGACTGGCGTGACCGGGCGGACGCCGGTCACGGCCCGGGCCGCCCTGCCGCTCGCCCCGCAGCTCCTCCTCTCACCGCTCATCGCTCAGAGCCGGCCAGGGGTCACGACAGGGTCCAGCAATTCGGCTATGAACACCTGATAGCGGGCCACCCCCCCCACGCGATGGCGTCTGCGAGCGGCAGCTCGTACACGACCGGCCCGAACACGCTCGGGTCGTCCATCGAACACGCCGGCTCCGCCGGTCTGCTCAAAGGCGCTCTCGTTGACGAGGACGCGGGGCTGGTGAGAGCCCACAGAGGGACATGGCCGCGCCGTACTTGGCCTACGAGTACACCTGCCACCAACGGTCCGCCTCGGCACGAGCCACTTCGGTGTCGTACTGGCTCGCGTCGAAGTGGAGCTGCGGCGGGGGATAGGGCATGTCCGTGTGCGCCGCCCACGGGACCTCCCAGTCCGACCACTGCACGATCTCCCCGAACCGCTGCACGACCACGGTCAGGAAGCCGCAGCACCCGCCGGTGCACTCGGGTTCCCCCAGCTCCAGGCGGCGGGCCCTTCCGGTCGCCCGAAGAGGGCTGGGTCGCCCCGCCGGCAGCACATCGGCGGCGTACGGTCCGCGGCCGCCCTCGTCGACCGCCTCTTCGACGATGTCCTCGCCGTTGACCCAGAAGCGCACCTGAGCCGCGAACCGGGGTCCCGGCGGCAACACCCTGATCTCCAAACGATCGAACATCAGACCACCCTACGGGGCGCGCCGACGTCTGCGCGTAGCCCAGCCGACGCCTACCTCTACCCGGCCGACGGAAGGGCCCAGGATCTCGCCGCCGGCCGTGACGCAGCGTTTGCCGGTGTTCCAGCGGTTTCCGGTGTGAAGGTGGGCCGGGAGCCAGCCGACGCCCGTACCGCGTTCCACCAACCACGCCGGAGGCTCGGGTTGTCCGGCTGGTCGACCGATGCGGGCGCCGACCAGCCGGCCGCCCTGGCGGCGGAGCAGGTGGCCGCCCTCGCCCGCCCGCCGGGACCTCCCCGTCCTGCTCGACCGGCATGTCCCCCTCGGCCCGGACCAGGCCGCCCGCCGCCGCCTCGGGGTCCGCAGGGTCGACTTCGACGCCGTAGTACTGCTCGGGTTCGTCACGCCCGTGGGATCGGTGGAGATCGACCACAAGCGGCAGGGCGGCGTCACTGCCGTCCCGCTGTACTCCGCCGAGGAGGGCGCGCTGCTCCCGGTGGTGCGGCCGTTGTGGACCGGCGGGCGTACGCCGTCCCTGCGGGTGCCCGCTCCGCGCTCGCCGCGCTGGACGCGAGTCCGGTGTGGGAGCGGGTGCTGCTGGCCGAGGTGGCACGCATGGCCCGTGTGGGCGCCGGGCCGCGGTTCGTGCCTTGCCCGCGGCACCCTCCATCCATATACTCGGATCCGAGTGATCGATACCGAGTGAATTGGCGTGCCGACGTATTGGAGTCCCATGCCCGCCCGTGAAGCTTCCACCGCCTGCCAACACCCGAAACGCCCTGCCAACGCCCTTGCCCTTGCCGTACTCGGGCTGCTGCTGGAACATCCGGCGCACCCCCATGCCATGGCCGGCGCGCTCCGCGACCGCGGCATGGACCGCACCTTCAAGCTGACGACCGGATCGCTCTACGACACCGTCCGGGCGCTCGTGCGGGACGGGTGGATCGAGGCGGACGGCACCGAGCAGGTCGGCAACCGCCCGGCCCGCACCGTCTACCGCCACACCGCCGCCGGGCGGGAGGGCTTCACCGACTGGCTCGACGAGCTGATCCGCGAACCCTCCCCCGAGTACCCGCGGTTCCTCTCCGCCGTCGGATACCTCGGCGCGCTGGGCCGCGACCGCGCGGCGGGGGCGCTGCGTGAGCGGGCCGCCGCGCTGAGGGAGCGGATCGAGCGGGACGCCGAGGCCTACCGTGCGGCCCGGGAAGAGCACGCCGTGCCGCGCCTGTTCGTCATCGAGGCCGAATACGCCGCCGCCATGGCACGGGCCGAGCTGGCCTGGGTGGAGGACACCGCCCGCGAGGTCGAGCACGGCACGCTGGCATGGCCGCAAGAGGGCGGGCGGTGAGCGGCGGCGTGCCGCAGGACGAGGCCGTCGACGTCCTGATAGCCGGAGCCGGCCCGGCCGGGCTCACGCTCGCCGGGGAGCTGGCGCGCGCGGGGGTGCGGGCACTGGTCCTGGAGCGGGACCCGCAACCGCCCGGCTTCTGCCGCGGGTTCAACCTCAACGCCCGGAGCCTGGAACTGCTCGGCCGCCGGGGCCTCGCCGACCGCTTCCTCGCCGAGGGGCCGACCGTCCCGACGACGGCGTTCGTCGGCACCTCCCGCCTCGACCTCGCCGCCATGCGAACCGGACACCCCTACGTGCTCGGCATCCCCCAGACCCGCGTGGAGGAACTGCTCGCCGAGTGGGCCGTGTCCTCGGGTGCGCGCCTCGTCCGCGGCCGAAGCCTGACCGGCCTGCGGCAGGACGCCGACGGCGTGACCGTCGAGACGGACGGCGCCGGCGGCCCGGCAACCGTGCGCTGCCGATGGCTGGCCGGCTGCGACGGCAGCCGCAGTACGGTGCGCAAGGCGACCGGGACCGGCTTCCCCGGGACGCCCGCCCGCAGGTTCACCCTGCTCGGAGACGTGGTCCTCACCGACCCGTCGGCCGTCCCGTTCGGCCCCCACACCGGGCCCGGCGGCCGCTCGGTGTTCGCGATCCCGCGTCCCGGCCACGTCCGCCTCCTCACCGAGGACCCGGCACCGCCCCAGGACCCGCACGAGCCGGTGCCGCTCAAGACCTTCCAGCAGGCGGTCGACGCCGCGCTCGGACGCCAGGCCGAGATCGCCGAGGCGCTGTGGCTGACCCGGTTCGGGGACGCGGCGCGGCTCGCCGAACGCTTCCGGACGGGCCGGGTGCTGCTCGCCGGGGACGCCGCGCACATCCACCCCCCGGCAGGCGCCATCGGCGTCAACGCGGCCATCGACGACGCCGTCAACCTGGGCTGGAAGCTCGCCCTGGTGACGCGCGGACAGGCACCGGACACCCTGCTCGACACCTACCACGACGAACGCCACGCGGCGGGCCTGCGCCTGCTCCGCAATACCCGCGCGCAGGCGGTCCTCGCCCAGGCGAAGGGAGACGAGGACCTCCTGGCCCCCGTCCGCGACCTCCTCGCCGAGCTGGCCTCGGACGGTGACACGGCCGGACCGCTGGCCGAGGCGATCACCGCCGTAGCCACCCGCTACCCCGCCTCGGGAGACCCCCGACACCCGTGGGCGGGGAAGATGGTGCCGGACGTCCCGCTGGGCGGGGACGGCGGGGACGGCCTCGCGGCGCTGCTGGCCCGGTCGCCCGGCGGCGGCGCACTTCTGCTCGACGGCGCGGCGGGCACGGACGCCCTCACCGCCGCCGCCCTGCCCTGGGCGGACCGCGTCACCGTCGCCCGTACCCGCGCGGACGCCCTGGCGGGCGCCCGCGCGGTCCTCGTCCGCCCGGACGGGCACGCCGCCTGGACCGGCGCCGCGCAGGCCCCCGCGGACGAGGCCGCCGAGGAGCTGCGGACGGGCCTCACACGCTGGTTCGGGCATCCGACGCGAACCCCAGGGGCGGCATAGGACGCTGTGGCACGCGCAAGCCGAGGGACTGGGGTGTCGGCGGAGGCCGCGGACTGGAGCGGCCCGCCATGCTGTTCCGCCACGTGCCGCGCGGCCCGGACCAGGCCGCCCGCCGGCTCGGCGTCCGCCGCGTCGACTTCGACGCCGTGGTGCACCGGGTCCGGGTCGCACGTCCCCTCGGTGGAGACCGGCTACGAGCGGCAGGGCGGCGTCGACGTCGTCCCGGTCGGCGCGGCCGGTGGCATCGACGACGGGTCGGCGTGCAGCTGCTCGGTGCGCTGTCCGCCGGTGGCGGCGATGACGGCACGGCGCCGGTGACTTGGCGGCCGTGGAGGTGGACCCGGAACTGGGTCGGCATGGCCGCCGTAACGGCTCCGTCGGTGACGTACTCCGGCGGGCTTGCCGGCGCGGGAGCCCGCTCCCCGCTCGCCGCTCTGGCCCCGGTCGTCCCGGGCGTTGACCGGGTGTTCCCGGCGGAGGTGGCGGGGATCGCCCGGGTGGGCCGGGCCCCGGCCAGGACCTCAGGCTGGGGCCGGTGACATCCCAAACTCCCGAGCCCGAAACTCCCGAACCCGATGACCTTGCACAATGGTCAAGGATCGTTGACCATTACTCGCATGCCTACCGATGATCTTCCCGAAGCCCTTCACGTCACCACGGACGAGCAGTTGCGCGCCGTCTCCAACCTCACGCGCCACCGCATCATGGCCGTGCTCCGCTTCGAGCCGGCGACGATCACGCAGATCGCCGACCGGGTGGGCCTGGCGAAGGGGAGTTCCAGCTATCACGTGCGGCTGCTGGAGCGGGCCGGGCTGGTGAAGGTGGTGCGGACGCGGAAGGTGCGGGGGGTCACCGAGCGGTACTACGCGATGGCCGCGCGGTCGATCGTGCTGCCGGATCCGGGCGAGGGCGGCCCGGACGTGCTGATGCGGCACGCGCTGGCGGACCTCGAGGCGTCGCCGGCGGACGGCGAGCGGCACGTACGGATGGCGCACCTGCGACTCACCGACGAGCAGTTCGCGCAGTTGGGGGCGCGGCTGCAGGCTCTGGCGGACGAGTACCGGGAGCTGTCCGATCCTTCGCTCCCGGACTCGTCACTGGTCTTCGCCCTGTTCCACCCGGCACGCCGCGACCAGGCCGAGGGGGACGTCAAGTGACTTCGGACGTAAGAAAGTTGCCGACCGGGTTCGGGCGGCTGTGGACCGCTCAGACGGTGTCCTCGCTCGGTGACGGGGTGTCGCATGCCGCGCTGCCGCTGATCGCGCTGACGCTGACGCGGGATCCGATGGCGCTCGCGGTCGTCACGGCCGCCGGGACGCTGCCGTGGCTGCTCTTCGGGCTGCTCGGCGGTGCGCTGGTCGACCGCTGGGACCGCCGGCGCACGATGTGGGTCACGGACGCGGCGCGTGCGGTGCTGCTCGCGATACCGGTGGCAGCCGCCGCGCTCGACGTGCTGAGCATCCCGCTGCTCGCCGCCGTCGCCTTCCTGCTCGGCCTCGGCGGACTCTTCTTCGACACGGCCGCCACCGCCTACCTGCCGGATCTGCTCGGCCGAGACCCCGCGCTCCTGGAGCGCGCCAACTCCCGCTTGCGCGGCACCCAGACCGCCGCGTCCGGCTTCGCCGGGCCGCCCGCGGGCAGTGCCCTGCTCGCGCTCGGGCGGGCGGTCCCGCTGCTCGCCGACGCGGTGTCGTTCCTGCTCTCCGCACTGCTCGTACGGTCGCTTCCCGCGATGCCCCGGCCCGTGCCGGAGAACCGCGAGTCGCTGCTTCGGCAGGCGCGCGCCGGAGCCTCGTACGTCTTCCGGGACCGCCTGCTGCTCGGGCTCGCACTCCGCCCGGCGGTCGGGAACGTCGCCTTCGTCGCCGTGGAGACCGTCCTGGCCCTCTTCGCGCACGACCGCCTCGGCATCGGCTCCTTCGGCTTCGGCCTGCTCCTGACGGCGGAGGCCGCCGGCGGCCTGCTCGGCGCGGGCATCGCCTCCTACCTCGGCCGCCGACTCGGCACCGGCACCGCACTGACCTGCACGGCCGCGATCGAGGGACTCGCCATCCTGGGCCTTGCCGCCGCCCCGAACTCGTACGTCGCCGGCCTCGCGCTCGCCGTCTGCGGAGCGGGCATGGGCGCCACGATGGTGCTCGCGCCCTCCCTCCGGCAGACGATCGTCCCGGCCCACCTCATGGGCCGGGTCGCCTCCACCTCCCGCATGCTGGCCATGTGCGCCGCCCCCTTCGGGGCCTTCCTCGGCGGCTGGCTGGCCACCGCCTACGACATCCGCACCCCGCTCTACGCGGCCGCCGTCCTCCTCCTGGCGATGACGGCCGTCACGGCATCCATGACCACCAACCGCCGGGTCGAAGCAGCGCTGCGCGCCGCCCCGACCGATGATCCTGACCACCCGGAATCCAGGGATCCTGTTCAGGCAGGTGCCCTTTAGGGCTCCGAGGAGCCGTTGAGGCAGCGCCAAGCCCAGCTCGGCGTGCCTGGCCCACAGCGCGGCCATGTCCAGGTCCGCGTCGGGCTCGGTATCCAGGTCCGACTCATCGGCGAGGACCTTCGATACCTTCGCCAGGATGCGCGCCGCCTTCTCCGGCTGCGGCAGCATCGCGAGCGTCGGAGCCGGCCGATCCCGCCCCCGGCCCCGGCCCGCGGCCGGGTCACGACTACGTGGAACTCGTCGGCGGCCTGCTGGACGGGCAGCTGCTCGACGTCACCGGCCGGCCTGCCCAAGAGGTCGTGGACGGGGCGCTGCTGATGTCCGATCACGGGCGTTCGGTCCGGGCGGCCGATCCGGGGGCCGCTGTCGCCCTGGAGTTCGTTCACCCACACCTGCGCCGCCGTGAGGTTCGGGGCCGTGCCGACGGGTTCGTACGCGAACCCGTTCCACTCTTCCAGGACGCGCGCTTCGCCGGGCCGGAGGTGTCCGGCGCCGCCGTGGACCGGCCGGTGGCCCTACCCGGGTGTGAGTGGTTGCCGTACGGAAAGTGCCGCTGAGATTGATCTTGCCGACGCCTGGCTACTTCGCGGGGGCTTGGAGCCGGCGGGGTACGGCTCGCAGTACCCGCAGGTCCGGGATGTGGTTGTAGAGGGTGCCGGGCGAGCCCCCCAGGAGTTTGGCGATCGAGGTGATCGAGCGGCCGGTCGATCAGCGGGGCAGGATGCGCATGACTGCCTCGCGTTCGCCGCTGACCCGCAGGCCCTGCTGTACTGCGGCGCTCAGATCGAGGTCGCCGAGCAGGGTGGCGGCCAGCAGGTGCGGCGGTCCGGTCAGTGACGCGGTGGGGTGGTCGACCCGGCCGGTGTGTGTGTGCACCGAGCCGTCCTTGACTTCGATGACCAGGTCTTCGTTGCCGTCGGCGTGCAGTTGCAGGGCGATTGCCGGCTGGTCGGGGCGGTGGTCGATCAGTGCCCGGGCTGGCATGTCCAGCCAGTGGGTGCGGAAGGTGTCGTTGCCGCCCGGCTCACGCAGCAGCGGCATGCCCCACCGGCTCAGTTCCCGCAGCACCGGCTCGAGCTCGCGGCCACGCTCGGTGAGGGAGAACAGGGTGGTGGCCACCGGCGGCGGGGCGGCCTCGCGGCGGATCAGGCCGGCTTCCTCCAGTTCGCGGAGCCGGTCGACCAGCAGGTTGCTGGCGATCCCGGGCAGCCCGTTGCGCAGGTCGGTGTGCCGGCAAGGACCCAGGGCGAGCAGTTCGCGGACGATCAGCAGGGTCCATCGGTCGCCGACGGTGTCCAGAGTTTTCGCGATGCCGCAGTACTGCCCATAGGTGCGCATGCCACCACCCTACATCGTGGTGTTGAGATTCAAAACTAGCTTGTTGACTTTCTCAACAAGGTCGGTCTAGCGTCGCTGCCCATGACCCCCACCCTTTCCGTCCGTCGGCTGGCCTGGGCCGGCGTCGAGATCCGTCTCGGCGACACCCGCCTGCTGATCGACCCGCTCGAGAACGTCGCTCCGCTGGCGCCGGTGATGGGGCCGCCGCACCGGCCCGTCGACCCGGTCGACACCCCGCCCGGCACCCACGCCCTCATCACCCACCTGCACCCCGACCACTACGACCACGACCTGATCGCCCGGATCGCGGCCACCGGCACGATCGGCTGCCACACCCCGAGCGCGGCGGCGCTGCGCGAGTCGGGCATCACCCCCGTAGCCCAGGACCTGGGCCGGTCACGGCGCATCGGAGAGCTGACCGTCACCCCGGTGACCTCGCTGGACTGGCGCGGCAACGACTGTGACCAGGTCGCCTGGGTCGTCGAAGGCGCCGGCCGGCGGGTCATCCACTGCGGCGACACCCAGTGGCACGGCAGCTGGTGGCAGATCGCCCGCGACCACGGCCCGTTCGACGTCGCGTTCGTCCCGGTCAACGGCGTCATCGCCCACTTCGAGGGCTACGCGGCCAACGTCCCGGCGACCATGACCCCCGAGCAGGGCGTCGAGGCCGCCGTCGCACTCGGCGCCGGCACCGTCTGCGCCATGCACTACGGCCTGTTCCACAACCCGCCGTTCTACACCGAACAACCCGACATCGAGCAGCGCTTCCAGCACGCCGCCGACGAGCGCGGCATCACCGCGGCCATCGTCGCCGACGGCCAGACCGTCCTCTGACCATCAGAAACGAGGAGCAACACATGAAGATCGTCCTGTTCGGTGCCGGCGGCAACATCGGCCGGCCCACCACCGAGGAACTACTGCGTCGCGGCCACACCGTCACCGCGGTCACCCGAGCCGGCCACATCGACGGACTGGGGCACACGGCCCTGACCGTGACCACCGGTGACGTCACGGACGCCGCCGCGGTCGCCGGCCTCGCCGCCTCCCACGACGCCGTGCTGTCGGCCGTCGGCCCCCGGATCGGCCAGGAGAACGACCGCGCCACGATCGTCGGTGCCGCCCGTGCGCTGATCGACGGACTCCGCCGAGCCGGTGTCACCCGCCTGGTCACCATCGGCGGTGCCGGCAGCCTCCGCACGCCGACCGGCGCCCGGGTCATGGACGACCCGGACTTCCCCGCGCTGTGGAAGGCCAACGCCGAGGCCCAGTCCGAAGCGCTCGACCTCTACCGCGGCGTGCACGACCTCGACTGGACGTATGTGTCGCCCGCCGCAGTCATCGGAGCGGGCGAGCGGACCGGGGCCTACCGCAGCGCCGGGGACACCCTGCTCACCGACGACGACGGCAACAGCCGCATCTCGTACGCCGACTACGCGATCGCCTTGGCCGACACGATCGAGAGCGGCACCGCGATCCGCCGCCGCATCACCGTGGCGTACTGAGCCATGAGCAACGACGCCGCCGGCCGGCAAACCCGATTCATCGTCCTGCTCGCAGCGCTCGTGGCCCTGGGACCACTGTCCATCGACGGCTACCTGCCCGCACTGCCGGACCTCGCCGGCGACCTGCGCGCCGGCGCCGCGGCCACCCAGCTCACCATCACCGCCTGCCTGGCCGGGCTGGCCATCGGGCAGCTGATCGCCGGGCCGCTGAGCGACACCTACGGCCGGCGGCGTCCGTTGCTGGCGGGCCTCGCCCTCTACACGATCGCCAGCGCGCTCTGCGCGGTGGCGCCCGACGTCCGGACCCTCGTCGGCCTACGCCTGGTCCAGGGCATCGGCGGGGCGTTCGGCATCGTCATCGCCAACGCCATGGTCCGCGACCGCACCTCCGGAACCCGCACCGCACGTCTCTTCTCCGCACTGACCTTGATCACCGGCCTGGCGCCGGTGTTCGCGCCGGTCCTCGGCGGCCAGCTACTGCGCGTCACGGCCTGGCCGGGGATCTTCGTGGGCCTGGCCGTACTCGGCGCCGTGATGCTGGCGGCCTCCGCTGCAGGACTGCCGGAGACCCGGTCCTCCGCGTCACGCCAGCCGCTGCCGGCCGTCGTCGGGCAGCTGCTCGGCGACCGGGTCTTCACCGGGTACGTCCTGGCCAACGGCCTGGTCTTCGCGGCGATGTTCGCCTACATCTCCGGCTCGCCGTTCGTCCTGCAGGAAATCCACGGCCTGTCACCGCAGCAGTACAGCGCCGTGTTCGCCGTCAACGCCGCCGGACTCATCGCGGCCGCCCAGATCAGCGGCCGGCTGGTGGCCCGGGCCGGCGCCCGCGTGCTGCTGCTCGCCGGTCTGCTGGGCGCGACAGCCGGTGGCACCACGGTCCTGGGCGCGGTGCTGACACGGGCACCCCTGCCCGCGCTCCTGATCGGCCTGTTCGTCCTGGTCTCCAGCGTGGGCCTCGTCATGCCGAACGCCGCGGCCCAGGCCCTGGCCGACCACGGCGGACACGCCGGATCGGCCGCCGCTCTGCTCGGCTTCGGCCAGTTCATGATCGGCGGGGCACTGGCTCCGCTGGCCGGCGCGGGCGGCGCCACCAACGCCTTGCCGATGGGAATCATCGTCGCCGTGCTGCCGGCGCTCGCCCTGCTCACACTCGGCGTCCTCACCCGGTCGATGCCCGGTGCGCGCACTCGCAGGCCGGCTCGCCAAGGACATGCCGGGCACCGGCGACCGCCCTCGCCCAGCGCCAGTTCTGTGCCGCGGTCGAAGTGCACCAGGTAGGGGAACGGTGTGATGTACTGCCGGACCGCCACCACGGTCCCTTCCGCCCCGCACGGGACGTGGTCCCCCCCCCATTACCTTCTTGGTGGCCCCGCAATGGGGCGCCCGGCCTCCGGAGTTGGCATGACTTTCTCCCCCTGTCGATCGCATGGCCTGGGGGGTGG